>NZ_JAROKN010000043.1:0-25824 GCF_029455255.1 Arthrobacter vasquezii
CGATGCTCTGGCCGCCTTCCGCGCCGCGGGCGGGCGGGTTGAACGGCTCACCGGGAACCTCGACCGCGTGCTTGAGCGGGTTGTCGCAGCGGACCTGGTGATCGACGGCATCCTCGGCACCGGAGGGGTCGGCGGACTGCGCGGCGAGGCGGCCGAGCTGGTCACGAAGGTCAATGTTCGCGGAACCTCCGGCCGGGTTGTGGCGTGCGATGTTCCGAGCGGAGTCAACGCAGACACCGGCGCTGCCTCCGGCGAAGTATTGGCAGCCGATCTCACGGTGACCTTCGGCGGCCTGAAGTCCGGGTTGCTGGTTGGTGCCGGGGCGCGGCTGGCGGGACGCGTCACCACCATCGACATCGGCCTCGGCGACACGCTGGCCGAGCCCAGCCTCTACTCGCTGGAGCCGTCGGAATTCCACCTCCTTTATTCCCAGCCGCAACCGGCCGACCACAAGTACAGCCGTGGTGTTCTCGGCATCGCAGCCGGATCCGCACTGTACCCCGGAGCGGCCGTGCTTGCCACGGGCGCAGCGCTGGCTACCGGCGTTGGAATGGTTCGCTTCCTCGGCCCGGACGCGGTGACCACCCTCATCAACACCGTCCATCCTGAGGTGGTGTGCTCGCAGGGGGCGGTCGCCGACTCCCATGTGCAGGCGTGGCTCGTGGGGCCGGGCGCTACTGAGGATCCCAGCCAGCGGCAGCGGGCGCGCGACGCGATCGCTTCGGGCCTTCCGACCGTGGTGGACGCCGGAGCCCTCCCGCTGTTGCCGGAGAGGGTCGGGTCGCAGGTTATCCTCACCCCGCACGCCGGGGAATTGGCGGCGCTGTTCGAACGGCGCGGCGATACGGTGGAACGAGACGTCATCGAGTCCGAGCCCGTCGCCTTCGCCCTCCGCGCCGCGGAAGAAACCGGCGCCACCGTCCTGCTGAAGGGCAACACCACGGTGGTGGCAGCACCGGACGGCACGGTCTTCAGCCAGGCCGACGCCACGCCGTGGCTCGCCACAGCAGGCTCGGGCGATACCCTCGCTGGGATCCTTGGCGCGCTGGTCGCCACCAACACCCGCAATAGCGACGCCGGTGCCCGGCTGGGGCTGCCGCCGTTGTCGCGCTGGGCAGCGCTTGCAGCAGCAGCTGCGATGCTGCATGGTTTGGCCGGTCAACGCGCTGCGAAGCGCGGGCCGATTGTGGTGAGTGAGCTGCCACGCCATGTCCGGCTGGTTATCCACGAGCTGTTGCGGGACCCGCCCCGCGCTGACCAATAACTTACGTTCACCAAAATGTCAGATCCCTGCGCTATGAAAAGATGCAGGAGACGGCCCGAGCACATCGGGTGACACAAACAAGCAAGGAGCACATATGGAACTGTGGCCAGGAGATGCCTATCCGCTGGGGGCAACCTACGACGGCACGGGGACCAATTTCGCGCTCTACAGTGAGATTGCCGAGAAAGTGGAACTCTGCCTCATCCATGATGACGGCACCGAAACCCGCGTGGCCCTGAAGGAAGTGGACGGGTATGTGTGGCACGGATATCTGCCGCAGGTTGCTCCGGGGCAGAAGTATGGTTACCGCGTCCACGGCCCCTACAACCCAGCCGAGGGCCACCGCTGCAACCCCAACAAGTTGCTGCTCGACCCCTACGCCAAGGCCATCCACGGCGAGATGGACTGGGACCAGGCGTTGTTCAGCTACAACTTCGGTGACGAGACCTCCTATAACGACGAGGATTCGGCATCACACATGATGCTCGGCGTGGTCATCAACCCGTTCTTCAACTGGGACGGCGATCGGATGCCGCGGACCCCGTACCACCAGTCCGTGATCTACGAGGCGCACGTCAAGGGGCTTACCCAGCTGCATCCGGAGATCCCCGAAGAGCAGCGCGGCACCTACGCGGCCATCGCGCATCCGGCGATCATCGCCCACCTGCAGAAGCTGGGGGTGACGGCCATCGAGCTGATGCCCGTGCACCAGTTCGTCAATGACAGCACGCTGCAGGAGAAGGGCCTGTCCAACTACTGGGGCTACAACACCATCGGCTTCTTCGCGCCGCATAACGCCTACGGTTCCTCGGGGGATGAGGGCGAGCAGGTCCAGGAATTCAAGGCGATGGTGCGTGAACTGCACCTTGCCGGTATCGAGGTGATCCTCGACGTCGTCTACAACCACACGGCCGAGGGAAACCACATGGGGCCCACCCTGTCGATGCGGGGCATCGACAACTCGGCGTACTACCGCCTGGTTGAGGATGACAAGCAGTACTACATGGACACCACGGGAACCGGCAACTCACTGAACGTAGGACACCCCCATGCCCTGCAGTTGCTGATGGACTCGCTGCGGTACTGGGTGACCGAGATGCACGTTGACGGCTTCCGCTTCGACCTGGCCTCAGCGCTTGCCCGCGAATTCTACGAGGTGGACCGGCTCGCAACGTTCTTCGAACTCGTCCAGCAGGATCCGATCGTCTCCCAGGTCAAGCTCATCGCGGAGCCGTGGGACGTTGGTCCCGGCGGCTACCAGGTGGGCAACTTCCCGCCGCAGTGGACCGAGTGGAACGGCAAGTACCGGGACACGGTGCGGGATTTCTGGCGCGGCGAGCCCTCGAGCATCGGCGAGTTCGCCTCGCGGCTGACCGGCTCTGCAGACCTGTATGAGCACTCGGCACGCCGACCGGTGGCCTCCATCAACTTCGTCACCGCCCATGACGGCTTCACCCTGCGGGATCTGGTTTCCTACAACGAGAAGCACAATGAGGCCAACGGCGAGGACAACAACGACGGCGAGTCCCACAACCGCTCCTGGAACTGCGGTGAGGAAGGGCCTTCGGATGATCCGGTAGTGCAGTCCCTGCGCGCGCGCCAGCAGCGGAACTTCATTGCCACGCTCCTGCTCTCGCAGGGTGTACCGATGATCTCCCACGGCGATGAACTCGGCCGCACTCAGGAGGGCAACAACAACACCTACTGCCAGGATTCGGAGCTGTCCTGGGTGCACTGGGACAACCTGGACCAGCCGCTGCTCGAATTCACCGCCGCCGTGAACCGGCTCCGTTCCGAGCATCCTACGTTCCGGCGCCGTCGGTTCTTCGACGGACGTCCTGTGCGCCGCGGCGAGGGCGAGGCCCTGCCGGACATCGTCTGGCTGGATACCGCAGGTGATCTCATGGCGCCCGAGGACTGGGACTCCGGATTTGGGCGCTCCATCGGCGTCTTCCTCAACGGGCAGGGAATTCACGGGCGCGATCAGCGTGGCCAGCGGATCACTGACCTGAACTTCCTGCTGTACTTCAACGCCAATGATGAACCGGTGACCTTCACGATTCCCTCGGCTGAGTACGGGCCCATGTGGGACGAGGTCATCGACACCGCCGGCGTGTACGCGGACTCCGAGCCCATCCCCGCGGGAGGGACGGTGACCGTGGAGGCCAAGTCCATGGTCGTCCTGCGTGCCCATGAGGAAGCCGAAGATCTGGACCACTCGGTTGCCGCGTCACTGGCAATCCTCGCAAACGAGAACACCGGGAAGACAACCGCCCCGTAAAGGCTTGTCCAACCGCACTACCACACCTCCGAGGAGGCATTCGTGCTGACACCCAAGTCCACCTATCGGCTGCAGATTCGATCCAGCTTCGATCTGACCGCCGCAGCGGAGACCGTGCCCTATCTTGTAGACCTCGGGGTGGACTGGGTGTATCTTTCACCCGTCCTCACGGCGGAACAGGGATCCGACCACGGGTACGACGTCACCGATCCCACCTCGGTGGATCCGGAACGGGGAGGCACGGAAGCATTCGACGCACTGTGCCGGACGGCCCACGAGGCTGGGCTCGGTGTCCTCGTGGACATCGTGCCCAACCACGTGGGCGTTGCCACCCCGGCGCAGAACGCGTGGTGGTGGGACCTCCTGGCCAAGGGAAAGGACTCCCGCTACGCCGAGGCGTTCGACGTTGACTGGGACGCCGGCGGCGGCCGAATCCGGGTGCCGGTGCTCGGAGACAGCGACACCGAGGAAGACCAGCTCAAGGTCGTCGACGGCGAGCTGCACTACTACGAGAACCGGTTCCCCATCGCCGAGGGGACAGCGCAGCCCGGTGACACCGGTGCTCAGGTCCACGCACGGCAGCACTATGAGCTGGTGAACTGGCGTCGTGCGGACAGCGAGCTGAACTATCGCCGGTTCTTCGGCGTGAACACCCTTGCCGGGGTCCGGGTGGAGGTGCCGTGGGTGTTCGATGAGGCGCATTCGGAAGTTCGCCGCTGGTTCGCGGAGTCACTGGTGGACGGAGTCCGGATCGACCATCCGGACGGTCTCGCTGATCCGGCGGGCTACCTCGAGAAGCTTCGGGACCTTTCGGGCGGCGCGTACACGCTCGTCGAGAAGATCCTGGAGCCGGGTGAGGAGCTGCCGGAACGCTGGGCCTGCGAGGGAACCACCGGTTATGACGGACTGGCGGTGGTGGACCGGCTCTTCGTCGACCCTGCGGGTCAGCCCGCGCTGGACGCAGCCGTGCCCACCGAGCGCTTCGTTCACATGATCCACGGCACCAAGCGCGGCATCACTGACGGCATCCTGCGCTCCGAGGTGCTCAGGCTTGCCCGGCTTGTGCCCGGTTCCGCACAGCTTGATCCGGAACAGAGTGCCGACGCGATTGCCGAACTGCTGACGTGCTTCCCGGTCTACCGGAGCTACCTGCCCGATGGTGCGGACCACCTCGCCGATGCAGTGCTGAACGCCAAGGTTCGCCGGCCGGACCTCGGGCCCGTCATTGACGCACTGCATCCCCTGCTGAACCCTTACCTCTCGGACGCGAAAGCTGAACTGACGGAGCTGGCGGTCCGGTTCCAGCAGACCTCGGGCATGGTGATGGCCAAGGGTGTGGAAGACACCGCGTTCTACCGGTTCAACCGGCTGACCTCGCTCAATGAGGTTGGCGCAGATCCGTCAATCTTCTCGCTGGACACTCACGAGGTGCACCGCGCGCTGCTAGAGCGCCAAGAGTTCTCCCCTCTGACCATGAACTCGCTCAGCACACATGACACCAAACGCGGTGAGGACACACGGGCCCGCATCACGGTGCTTTCCGAGCTGGCAGGGGAGTGGACGGAGGCCCTCGACCAGCTCAACCGGCTGGCACCGATCGGTGACACAGCCTTCGCATCCCTGATGTGGCAGGCCCTGATCGGAGCCTGGCCGCTGAGCCGTGAGCGGGCCCACGCCTACGTCGAGAAGGCCTCGCGGGAAGCCGATGCCAGCACCCACTGGACGGCGCCCAATGCCGCGTTCGAGGAGAAAATGCACGACGCCGTCGACGCAGCCTTCGACCGCCCTGCGGTGAACGGCCTCATCACGTCGCTGGTGGAGAAGACGGCTGCGCCGGGGTGGTCGAACTCGCTGGGCGCCAAGCTCGTGCAGCTCACCATGCCGGGCGTCCCGGACGTCTACCAGGGCTCCGAACTGTGGGAGACCTCCCTGGTGGACCCGGACAACCGGCGTCCGGTGGACTTCGCGGCCCGCAAGCAGGGGCTCGTGGACCTCGCGTTCGGTGCGCTCCCGCAAATTGACGACGGCGGTATGGCCAAGCTCCTCGTCGTCTCGCGTGCCCTGCGGTTGCGCCGGGACCGGCCGGAACTGTTCTCCGGTTATCGTTCGGTGCTGTCCACCGGATCTGCTGCCGAGCACGCCTTCTCCTTCGATCGCGGGGGCGCAGTCACGGCCGTTACACGTCTTCCGCTGGGACTGGAGCGGGCCGGCGGGTGGCGGGACACCGCCGTCGTACTCCCGGAAGGCACCTACAGCTGCGCAATTACCGGCACCGGTTTCGAGGGTGGGCCGGTTCCCGCCGCACGGCTGTTTGAGACCTACCCAGTGGCACTTCTCGTGAAGGAGGAAGCTCAGTGAATCCAACGATCGCAGCACGCTCAAGGTTTGATGTTTGGGCGCCGAAGGCGCAGTCCGTAACGCTGGTGGCAAACGGCACTAACTACCCCATGGTTTCCCGCGAGGGCAGCTGGTGGGAGGCCCCGGAAGCTCCGGCCAGCGGTGAGGTGGACTACGGTTACCTGATCGACGGCGCTGATCAGCCGGTCCCCGATCCCCGGTCCCGGCGACAGCCGGAAGGAGTACACAAGCTCTCCCGAACGTTCGACGCCGGTGCCTACTCCTGGGGCGACAGCAGTTGGGCATCACCTGGGCTGGACGGGAACGTCATCTATGAGATGCACATCGGGACGTTCACGCCGGAAGGCACGCTGGACGCTGCCATCGGGAAACTCGATTACCTGGCGGGCCTCGGCGTGCAGTACGTCGAGTTGCTGCCCGTCAATGCCTTCAACGGCACGCATAACTGGGGTTACGACGGCGTGCTTTGGTACGCGGTGCAGGAAACCTACGGCGGGCCTGAGGCTTACCAACGGTTTGTCGACGCCGCGCACCAGCGCGGGCTCGGCGTCATTCAGGACGTTGTCTACAACCACCTCGGCCCCAGCGGCAACTACTTGGGCCTGTTCGCTCCGTACCTGACCGAGGGCAAGTCCAACACGTGGGGCGATTCCCTGAACCTGGACGGCCCGCTGTCCGATGAGGTCCGCCGGTACGTGGTTGAGAATCTGCTGATGTGGTTCCGGGACTATCACGTGGACGGGCTGCGTCTCGATGCCGTGCACGCCCTGCATGACGAGCGCGCCATCCACATCCTCGAGGAATTCGCGGTGGAAACGGACCGGTGCGCCGCGGAGCTCGGCAAGCCGCTGTTCCTGGTGGCGGAGTCGGACCTCAACAATGCGCGGCTCATCGCACCGCGCGGCGTCGGCGGCTACGGTCTGGCCGGCCAGTGGAGCGATGACTTCCACCACGCGGCCCACGTCAACGTCACGGGCGAGACAGTGGGCTATTACGAGGACTTCGACTCGATCGGTGCGCTGGCGAAGGTCTACACGGAAGGCTTCTTCCACAACGGAACCTGGTCATCCTTCCGCGAGCGTTCGCATGGACGTCCCATCGACCCCGCCAGGCACAGCCTGCACCAGCTCGTGGTCTGTACCCAGAACCACGACCAGATCGGCAACCGTGCGGCAGGTGACCGGATCAGTGCCTCGCTCAACACCGCCCAGCTGGCGCAGGCGGCAGCACTGAACATCGCCGGGCCGTTCACCCCGATGCTGTTCATGGGAGAGGAGTACGGCGCGCTCACGCCGTGGCCGTTCTTCACCTCTCACCCGGAGCCGGAGCTTGGAAAGGCGACGGCGGAGGGACGCCTGAGGGAGTTCGAGAAGATGGGCTGGGACCCGGACACCGTGCCAAATCCTCAGGATCCCGAAACCTTCGTCTCCGCGAAGCTCAATTGGACAGAGCAGGAGCGACCGGAACAGGCACGTCTCCTGAACATCTACCGTGAACTGATCGCGCTGCGCCGGAAGAACAAGGACCTGCACAACCCTGACTTCACGTCAGTGAAGGTCAGCTTCGACGAGGACCAGCGCTGGCTGGTGCTCCACCGGGGAGGCACCGCCGTCGTCGTGAACTTCGCGGACCGCGAGCGGGAGATTCCGGTGGCCGCGAAGAAGGTGCTGCTCAGTACCGAACCCGGGGAATCGATGGGGGACGGCACCGTCTCGCTTCCGGCGCACGGAACAGCAATCGTGAAGGTCTAGGAAGGGCAAGGCCACCATGCGCGAGCTCAGCACGGAGGTGCTTGTGGTCGGAGCCGGACCTACCGGCCTGATGCTCGCCGCCTGGCTGGCCAGGCTCGGTGTCGATGCCGTTCTCGTGGACGGCAAGAACGGACCCACCCGGGAGTCGCGGGCGCTTGGTGTCCATTCGCGCAGCATGGAAATTTATGACCAGCTGGGTGTGGTGGACCGTGTGCTTGCCGAGGGGTACTCGGCGGTGAAGATCCGTCCGGGCTATGAGAACCGTTCCTTCGGCGCCGTACCGATCGGCAGGTTCGGCGCCGGGCTGACGCCCTATCCCGGGCTCCACATCCTGGAACAGAGCAGGAATGAACGCATCCTGCTCGACCGCCTGATGGAACTGGGTGGATCTGTCGAGTGGCAGCTCCCGCTGGTCAGCCTGACCTCCGACGCCGGCGGTGTGACCGCGGAATGCAGCGGGCCCGCCGGGTCCCTGCGCGTCCGGGCGCGGTTCTGCGTCGGGGCGGATGGCGGTTCATCGGCGATCCGGAAGCTTGCGGGAATTCCGTTTGAGGGCCAGACCAACGAGCACACGTTCTACGTGGCGGATGTCAATGCTGTCTTGGGTGTCGCCGAGGACAGTGTGAACCTGCGCTTCGGGGCCGAGGAATTCCTGCTCGGTTTCCCGATGGGTCCCGGCGGCCATCATCGGCTGCTCGGGGTGTTGCGGACTGCCGGCAGTAAGGATGTTCCCGAGTCGCTGGCGCGTCAGCGCTTGGAAAAGGTGTTCGGCGTCTCCTACCGCGAGTCGCTCTGGTTCTCCACATACCGCATCCACCATCGCGTCGCAGCCCGCTTCCGGGAAGGTCCGCTCTTCCTTACAGGGGATGCCGGGCATGTCCATTCACCAGTCGGCGCGCAGGGAATGAACACCGGACTGCAGGATGCGCACAATCTGGCGTTCAAGCTGGCGGACGTGATTCAGGGCCGTGCCTCGGAATCCCTGCTCGACCGGTACGAGGTTGAGCGGCGACCGGTGGCGCTGCGCCTGGTCAACAGCACCGACTGGGTGTTCGGCCTGGTGACCTCCGACCACCGGGTTGCCCGCACCATCCGGCGCATCGCTCCGCGGCTCGTCGCCCCTGTGGCCATCCGGCTTCTTCCGCACTTGCCCATCGCGCCCAGGCTCTTCGGTTACCTGTCCCAGATCCGCATCCACTACTGGATGGACGGCTCCTCTCCTGGACGCCGCGGCCGGGTGATCGGCCGGAGACTGCCGTGGACCGGGTCGAATTTCGAGGCACTGCGCTCAGCGGCCTGGCAGGTCCACACCTACGGTGAGGTGGATTCGGAGGTGGCTGCCGCCGTCGGGCATGGTTTGAAAGTGCCGGTTCACTCATTCCCCGCAGCGGCCGGCAAGGGGCTTCAGGAGGGGCTGTGTTACCTCGTGCGTCCGGACGGATTTGTGGCGGGGGCAGCGCCGGTGCATACCGCGGTGTCGCAGTTACGGGCGCTCCTGCCTGATCAGTGGTTCGAGGCCAGGCCTACCAGCGACCTAGGATGAATTCATGACCTTTCACCCCGCGGACAACCGCTATGACACCATGCCGTACCGACGAGTGGGCCGCAGCGGGTTGCACCTGCCGGCCGTCTCGCTGGGGCTCTGGCACAACTTCGGCGATGACAAGCCGTTTGATGTGCAGCGGGATATTCTGCGGCGTGCGTTCGATCTTGGCGTCAACCACTTCGATCTTGCAAACAATTACGGTCCTCCCTATGGCTCGGCGGAGACCAACTTCGGCAGGCATCTCAAGGACGACTTCAAACCGTTCCGGGATGAGCTCGTCATTTCGAGCAAGGCTGGTTACGACATGTGGCCAGGCCCGTACGGCAACTTCGGGTCACGGAAGTACCTGCTGGCGAGCCTCGACCAGTCCCTGAACCGGATGGGACTGGACTATGTCGACATCTTCTACAGCCACAGGCCTGATCCGGAGACTCCGCTCGAGGAGACCATGGGTGCGCTGGACACCGCAGTGCGGTCCGGGCGGGCGCTCTACGCCGGTATTTCTTCGTACAGCCCGGAGAAAAGCGCTGAGGCAGCGGCGATCCTGGCCGATCTCGGCACGCCGCTGCTGATCCACCAGCCCTCGTACTCCATGCTGAACCGCTGGGTGGAGAACGGCGAGCCGAACCTGCCCGAGGTCCTTGAGCAGGTTGGCGCCGGTTCGATTGCGTTCTCCCCGTTGGCGCAGGGCCTGCTGACCAGCAAGTACCTCAACGGAGTGCCTGAGGGGTCCCGTGCGGCGTCGAACAAGTCGTTGTCCGAGGATCACCTGTCCGAGGACAATCTGCGGCGGGTCCGCGGACTGAACGGCATTGCGGAGTCCCGTGGGCAGACGCTGGCCCAGATGGCCATCGCCTGGATTCTGCGTCCGCAGGGCAAGGGTTCGCCCATCACGTCGTCGCTGATCGGAGCGTCGAGCGTGAAGCAGCTCGAGGACAGCGTGGGCGCCATCAATAACCTCGACTTCAGCGAGAGCGAGCTGCACGCGATCGACGAGTTCGCCGTGGAGTCGGACATCAACCTGTGGGCCAAAGCGCTCGAGGCGTAACAACAACTACTCAGCGTCAGCCTGCCGGTAGCGGCGCCCCCCCGTTCGCGCTGGCTCTCAGACGCGGGCGACTATGAGCCAGCCACGGCCCGGTGCATAGGGCAGGTCACGCACTTCGGTACTGGTGAAACCTGCTTTAGCCAGGGACAGGCAAAGCGCCTCTTGGGAGCGGAATCGCAGAGTGGACATGGAGTCGATGCGCTCACCATCAGCGTGGAAAATGGTCGGGGATTCGAACGTAACGAACTCCCCATCAACCTGGGTTACCTGAACCCAGTCCTCGACCGGTCCCTCTCCCTGGCAAGCCATTCCCCGTCATCAAGAAAGACCTGCGCGACATTGGCAGTCATTGTCGCCAGGTCGTACTGCCCTTCCTGGGAGGAATCTGCGGCAACATCCACCGCGGTTCCCACCAGCCATGTCACCCGGTCTGCCCCCGGTTTGGTCCGGGCGACATCCACCGAGGCCCCGGCAGGGTCGACCCCGAACACCTGGAGACTCCGCTCTGTTACCAGCCGGGAGCACAAGGTCCCTGTACCGCAACCAGCGTCGAGAACCGCTGACGAGCCGAACTCGTCCATAAGGTCCACATAGGTGTCCAGATCGCTGCGGTCGGGATCAAGAGGGTCATACACGCGGGCAACCCGTGGGTGATCGAAGATAGCGTCAGGCATCACACAGACGGTACCTCACCCACTAGGGCTCCAGGGATTTAGTGGGCTCCCGGAATTACCGCCAGAGATCCCGCAACCCCGGGAATGCCTTCTCGTACCCTCTAAGTAGCCGCTGCGCGGTATGCGCGGAGTCGATCAACGGATGCAGTGCGAAAGCCCGCCGCGCCAGTGAGCGGTCCCCCTGCACGACGGCGGCGATCACGTCCTGCTCGACTCCTTTGACCTGTGCCATGAGGCCGAGCTGGTGCGGCGTCGGCGTGCCCACCGGCAGAGCCTCGACGCCGCGGCCGGTGACGCGGGCCGGGATCTCCACCACGGCACCTGCGGGCAGTTGGGAGATTGTGTGCCCGTTGCGGATGTTGAGGATGAGCTCAGCAGCCTCGTCCCGCACCAGTGCACGCATTACCGTCAGGGCGACCTGCTCGTATCCACCGCCCGCCAGGTCCGCTTCATCGCGGGATTCCTCCTCCGTACGGGCTTCGGCAAGGTACCCCTCTTCCCGGAAACGCCGGGCTGCTTCCCAGACGGCGAACGGCGTATCGGTCACGAGCAGCTCCGGGTACAGACCCTCCTGCTGCCGAACCAGCGATTCGCCCCGGGTTTCGGCAGCGGCTGCGACGGACCGCCGGGCCTCCGCGTGGAAGTAGTAGTAGAAGAGATACTCGTTCGGGAGCGCACCGAGCATGTGCAGGAACTGCGGACCGAACACCCGGCCTTCCTCGAACGAAGCCAGCCGGGCAGGGTCGGCCAGCAGGGCGGGCAGGAGGTCATCGCCGTCGTAATCTAACGCCCGCAACCATCCCAAATGGTTCAGACCCACGTAGTCGACGCCGGTCAGGACACCGGGGGGCAACGGCACGCCGGCCGCAAGAGACGCCCTACGCACCAGCCCGGACGCGGAGTCGCAGATCCCGATGACGCGTTCGCCGAGGAGCGGTTGCAGAGCCTCGGTGATGATTCCGGCAGGATTGGTGAAGTTAATGACCCATGCATCCGGGCACACCGCGACGATCGCTTCGGCGACCGAGAGCATTTCCGGAACCGACCGCAGGGCATAGGACAGACCGCCGGCACCCACCGTTTCCTGCCCCAACAGCCCTTCGGCGATCGCCACCCGCTCGTCCAGCACGCGCCCGGAGGCACCGCCGGGACGGATGGCAACGAAGACGACGTCGGCACCCGCCAACGCGTCCTCCAACCGGTCGCTCACGGTGAGACGGGGCGGCTGCGAATCGTGCGGGAGCGGTAAGTCGCGGGCAACACGGGCGACGGCCGCTGCGCGGGAGGGATCGGCGTCGTACAGGCGGACGTCATGGACCAATCCGGCAAAGGCTCCCGAGCAGAGCGCACGGTAGATGAGGGGCACGCGAAACCCGCCGCCGCCGATGATAGCCAGTCTGATGGCATGCATGTGGTGATCCTTCCTGTCGCCTGAGCGCAGAGTAATGTGCCCTACATGGCCGCACCCAACCGCTTCGATCCGCTTGCCTCCGCACGGACCGGGAACGATCCGGAATTCGACCTCCTGCTGACCGGCTCGGTGTTCTTCGACATTATCTTCACCGGCCTCGAGGCGCTGCCCACACCCGGAACTGAAGCCTGGGCCGAGGGGATGGGCTCGTGCCCGGGCGGGGTGGCGAACCAGGCCATCGCGGCAAGCAGATTGGGCCTGCGCACCACCCTGGCGGCCGCATTCGGGGACGACGGCTACGGCGCCTTCAACCGCAGCATCCTCGAGGGGCAGGAACACGTTGACCTGTCCCGGTCACGCACCTTTGAGCAATGGCATTCGCCGGTCACGGTCTCGCTCTCGGTCAACAGGGACCGCTCGATGGTGACGCACGGACATCCCTCCCCGATCTCGGCCTCCGCACTTATCGCGGACCTGCCGCGCTGCCGGGCGGCCATTGCTGAGGTCGGTCCGGAGGTGGAACCTTGGGTGCCGGCAGCACACGCCCAAGGCATGCGGCTCTTTGGCGACGTCGGTTGGGACCCGAGCGGAACCTGGTCTTCGGAGGCGCTCGATTCGCTGCAGTTTTTCCACGCTTTCCTGCCCAACGAGACCGAGGCCATGGCCTACACCCGGACCAGCGACCCGTGGGCGGCCCTGTATGCGCTCGCCGATCGGGTACCGGTGGCAGTAGTGACGGTCGGGCAGCAGGGTGCCATCGCCGTCGACTCCCTGACCGGGGAGGAGGAATGGGTGCCCGCGCTGCCGGTGAATGCCTACGATCCCACGGGCGCCGGTGACTGTTTCGGCGCGGCTTTCGTGATGGGTGATCTGGCGGGGTGGCCGCTTGCGGACCGGCTGGCGTTCGCCAACCTGTGCGCTTCGCTGTCGGTTCAGGAGGTGGGCGGTTCCCTCGCAGCACCCGGTTGGGGAGACATCGCCGACTGGTGGCGGCGGGTGAGTGCCGAGCGCGATGGCGTGCGGAAGCAATGGCTGCGGCGCTACGCCTTCCTGGAGGACATCGTGTCGAACGTTCCTCCGTCAGCGGTGCGGCGCGCGAGCGCCACCATTGCGACGCAATCGGACGCGTAAGGGGGCTTCCAATCAGACCGTTCGCCAGTCGTCACTGGTGATATGGGATCCCGCCTGTGGCCCCATCTGTAGCATCCCGCCGTCCACAGCCCACGATGCGCCGGTGACGTAGCTGCTTGCGGGCGAGGCAAGGAATGCGATGACGGCGGCGATTTCCCGGGCATCGCCAGGGCGCCCCAGTGGTATGCCGGGACGGCTGATCTCGTGCGGGTCCTCGTTTTCCTCGTGCGTCATGGGAGTAGCGATCTCGCCGGGGAGAACCGTGTTTGCCGTGATTCCGCGGTCGCTGAGCTCAAGCGCAATGGTGCGGATCAGGCCGCCCAAGCCGTGCTTCGATGCGTCGTAGGCCGCTGCACCCACCCGGGGCTGTTCCTGGTGCACGCTCGTCACAGCGATGATCCGTCCACCTTTTCCCGCACTGACCATGTGCTTCGCCGCGCGCTGGATGCAGACAAAAGCTCCGTCCAGGTTCGCCCCCACGGTGGTGCGCCACGTATCCAGGTCCAGATCCAGGAACGGAGTTCCGTCACCGGTTCCGGCGTTGTTGACGAAGACGTCCACGCCGCCCAGCTCGTCAGCCAGCCGGTCGATGACGTCGCCGCACGCTGGGATGTCGGTGGTGTCGAGTTGCGCGACGGCCGCTTTTCGGCCTTGAGCCCGCACCTGGCGGGCTGTCTCCTCAGCCCCCTCTTGGTCCGAATGCCAGGTGACGCCGATGTCGCATCCCGCTTCTGCGAGTGCTACCGCGGTAGCGTGTCCGATGCCGGAATCAGACCCGGTGACTATTGCCGTTTTCGGTGAGAAGGTCATGGTCCATCCTGTCGCTCCCTGAAAGTTGAACGCAAGGGTGCACAGCGCGCGGTGCAGCCGGATTCCCGGCGGTCCGCCCGGAACTGACAGAATGGACCTGTGAGTTTTTCAGCAGGACCAGTACCGGAACGGCGTGTGGACATTGACCTCGCCGCGCTGCGGCACAACGTTCGCCACATCGCCGAGATAGCGAGCCCGGCACGCGTCATGGCCGTAGTGAAGGCGGACGGCTACGGACACGGCGCTGTTCCGGTGGCGATGGCGGCGCTGGAGGCGGGCGCAAGGTGGTTGGGCGTTGCCCACATCGCCGAAGCCGTTGAACTGCGCCGCGCCGGCATTGAAGCACCGATCCTCGCCTGGCTGCACACTGAGTCCAGTGATTTCGCCGCTGCCATCGAGCTGGGTGTGGACCTCGGCATTTCGGGTTGGGAGCTGGCTCACGTCGTCGCGGAAGCACGCAGGATCGAGCGTCCCGCGCGCGTGCACCTCAAGATCGATACCGGCCTGGGCCGGAACGGTTGCCCGCCGGAGCAGTGGGAAGCACTCCTGGGCCGGGCGCTGGAGCACCAGGAGGACGGGCTGCTGCGGGTGGTCGGAGTGTTCTCCCACCTCGCTGTCGCGGATGAACCCGACCGCGAAGAAACCGACGAGCAGATTGACCGTTTCCGGGAGGCTGTCGCAGTCGCCGAGGACGCAGGAGTTGACCTTGAGGTACGCCACCTGGCCAATACCCCCGGCACGCTCGCCCGGCCGGACGCGCATTTCGACCTTGTACGGGTGGGCCTTGGAATCTATGGGCTCTCGCCGTTTGACGGGCAGTCCTCGGAGGAGCTCGGGCTCCGCCCGGTCATGAGCTTCCGGACCACCATCGCCAATTGCAAGGAAGTGCCGGAAGGCCACGGTGTCTCCTACGGACTGGCCTACCGCACGGACAAGCGAACCACGTTGGGGCTCGTGCCGGTGGGCTACGGCGACGGCGTGCCACGAGTAGCAACCGGTGCCCCTGTCTCGGTCGGCGGCCGCTTCTACCCGGTAGTGGGCAGGATCGCCATGGACCAGTTCGTCATCGATTTCGAGGAGACCGGGATCGCGGACTCGGAGGACAGTCCACTGGGCCAGGAGGCGGTTCTCTTCGGAGCGGGCGGCGGCACGCCCACAGCCGATGACTGGGCCCGGGCAAGCGGCTCAATCAACTACGAGATTGTCACCCGCATCAGCCCCCGCGTGACCCGCCGGTATGTCGATTCAGAGGCTATTGACGCGGAGGCTGACCAGTGACCGGTCTTGTCTGGTCGCAGGAATTTTCCGTAGCATCCGTCGAGGAGTTGCAGGGCGCGGCCACAAGCATTGGAAGCCGGCTCGCCGCCGGTGACCTTCTCATCCTCACCGGCGAGCTCGGAGCGGGCAAAACCACCTTCACGCAGGGACTGGGCCGCGGGCTCGGCGTGCGGGAAGGCATCATTTCTCCCACCTTTGTGCTGGTCCGCAACCATCCCTCGCTCGCCGACGGGCCCGCGCTGGTCCACGTCGATGCCTACCGGCTCGAGTCAGACTCAGAAATAGACGACCTCGACCTTGAATCGACGCTGGACAGTTCCGTCACAGTGGTGGAATGGGGATCCGGCCGGGTGGAGCACCTGGCTGAGAGTTGGCTGCACATCACGCTGGTGCGTCCCGCCGCCTCTCCTGCTGCCGGTTCGCCCGCAGGGCAGGCGGCACCAACCGATGACGACGACGACGAACCGCGCCGGGTGCGCATCGAAGCCTTCGGTCCGCGCTGGGTGGACCAACAGCTGGGAGCGCTGGTCTAACGTGCTGATTTTGTCCCTTGACACGTCCGCCGCCGCCAGCGCTGGGCTGGTGCGCAACGGCGTCGTTCTCCAGCGGTTCGCCTCAACCGACACGCGCTCACACGCTGAAGTGCTGGCTCCCGCCGTCGAGCAATTGTTGGCAGACGCAGCAGTGCGCGGAACGGAACTCGATGCGATCGTGGTGGGCGTCGGTCCCGGCCCGTTCACTGGGCTGCGTGCCGGCATCGCGACGGCACGGATGCTGTCCTTTGTGTGGAGCGTGCCGCTGCACGGAGTGATGAGCCTGGATGCGGTGGCGCTCGACGCCGGGCACGCCGGGGGCGAGTTCGCGGTGGCCACCGATGCCCGGCGCAAGGAAGTGTACTGGGCGCGCTACCGGGCGGAATCTCCGTTGCCGGTCCTCGTGGACGGTCCGCATGTGGGCCCCGCGGAAGATGTTCCGAACCTGCCGGTGTATGGCCGCGGTGCCGGCCTCTATGCTGAGCGGCTGACCGGTTCAGCCGCTGCAACCGAACTCACGCCCGACGCCGCGGCGCTGGCTTTGGTCGCGGAGCATACCCTCGCCAGGGGTGGGACCCTGCGCCCGACTACTCCGCTGTACCTCCGGGAGTCGGATGCCAAGGTGCCGGGCCCGCGGAAGAAGGCGCTGCTGTGACGTTTACTCTTCGGCCCATGCGGCTGCAGGACATCCCCGCGGTCGGCATGCTGGAGCAGAAGCTTTTTCCGATTGATGCCTGGCCGTTGGAACTGTTCTTCGACGAGTTCGCCCAGACCGAGACGCGGGAGTACCTGATTGCCGAAGTTGATGGGGAGCTCATTGGCTACTGCGGCGTCATGGTGGTCGGTAGGACGGCGGACATCCAGACCATCGGTGTGCTGCCGGAGTATGAGGGCCGGGGAATCGGCACGGCAATGCTGACCAGCATGCTCAAGGAAGCGCGGCGGCGCGGTGCAGCGGAAACCCTGCTCGAAGTCCGCGAGGACAACCCGCGGGCGCGCCGGCTGTATGAGCTGTTCGGTTTCGAGCACATCCACACCCGGCGACGGTATTACCGCGATGGTGTAAATGCGCACGTCATGCGGCTGATCTTCGACTCCTCCGGCGCAGCGAAAGGTGATCATGAACCGGTCTGAACCCCTGGTGCTGGGGATCGAGTCCTCCTGTGACGAGACCGGCGTCGGAATCGTGCGCGGAACCACCCTGCTGACCAACGCCGTGTCATCCTCCATGGACGAGCACGTGCGCTTCGGCGGTGTCATTCCCGAGATCGCTTCCCGGGCACACCTTGACGCGATGGTGCCCACGCTTCAGCAGGCGCTCGACGAGGCCGGGGTGCAGCTGACCGACGTCGACGCGCTCGCCGTCACGTCGGGCCCCGGGCTGTCCGGAGCGCTGATGGTCGGCGTGGCGGCCGCGAAGGCGCTTTCAGTGGCGACGGGCAAACCGCTTTACGCGGTGAACCACCTGGTGGCACACGTCGGGGTAGGGCTGCTCGACTCCGGCGAACTGCCCGAGAACCTTGGGGCACTGCTGGTATCCGGTGGGCACACGGAGATCCTGCGCGTGCGTAACCTGGCTTCCGACGTCGAGCTGTTGGGTTCCACGATCGACGACGCCGCCGGTGAGGCGTACGACAAGGTGGCGCGCATCCTCGGTCTCGGGTATCCGGGGGGTCCGGCGATTGACCGGATTGCCGCGCAGGGCAATCCTGCTGCAGTGAGGTTTCCGCGCGGGCTGAGCCAGCCCAAGTACCTGGGGACCGCTGAGCAACCCGGCCCGCACCGGTATGACTGGTCGTTCAGCGGACTGAAGACCGCCGTCGCACGGTTCGTCGAGGACTGCGAGGCGCGCGGTGTCGAGGTGCCGGTCGCGGACGTCGCGGCGTCCTTTCAGGAAGCTGTGGTGGACATCATCACGTCGAAGGCGGTGCTGGCCTGTACCGAGAACGGCATCACGTCGCTGCTGCTGGGCGGGGGAGTGGCGTCGAACTCGCGGCTCCGTCAGCTGACCCGGCAACGCTGTGAGGCGGCGGGGATCACGCTCACTATTCCGCCGTCGTCGTTATGCACTGACAACGGCGCCATGGTGGCGGCTCTTGCCGCGCGCATCATCATGGACGGCGGCGAGCCCAGCGGGATCGGCTTCGGTACTGATTCCTCAATGCCGGTGAGTACGGTTCACCTCTAACCCTTCGCGTTCATTCACAGGACACGCCCCCAAAGGACGCGCAGAAGGGGAGTGTCCTGTGAATTCGCCGGGGGCTGTCGCTCGGGTGGCCTGCGGTTTACGGTAGTGCGATGACTACCTACTCGGAGCTGATTAGGACTGAGAATGCCCGCTTGACCGAGATCCTCGAGACTGTGGAGGACTGGAATGCCCCGTCGCCGTGTACCGGCTGGACCGTCCGCGATGTCCTTGACCACCTGATCGACACTGAACGCGATTTCCTGAGCCAGCATGACATTGACACGGGCTCCAGGCCGGACACGGCGCAGGACCCGGCGGGCGCGTGGAAGACTCATGCGTCGCGGGTTCAGCACGTCCTTGACACCGCCGAGCTCGCGGAAACGTCGTTCGACGGGTTTTTCGGGCCGACGACGGTCGGCGCTACGCTCGCAACCTTCTACGGGTTCGACCTGCTGGTGCATCGCTGGGATATTGCCCGCGGCGCCGGCAGAGACACCAAGTTCAACGAATCAGAGCTTGACCTCATTGAGAAGTCGCTCGAGGGATTCGGCGAGAACCTCTACATGGAAGGGATTTGCCGGCCGGCGCTTCCTGTCCCGGCAGATGCGGATCGGGCAACAAGGCTTCTGGCTCGGATGGGCCGCGACGCCGGCTGGCAGCCGGCCGTCAACGCCTGATTTAGGCGCGGAGCTGGCGCACCATATCCAGTACGACGGCGCTCAGGTCGCCATTGTTCTCGGCGGCGATACGGCGCTGGCGCTGGTAACCCGCGCCGCGCTGCAGGATTTTCTCAACGTCGGCGAGCTCCTGGCTACAACCAAGCTTCGCCGCGACGGGCTCGAGCCGGTTCAGCTCGTCTATCAGATGCTCGGTGACCAGGCGCTCGTTGCCGGCGGCGTCCAGAATGATGATCGCTTCCAGCCCGTAACGGGCGGCGCGCCACTTGTTCTCCTGCACATGCCAGGGCGGCATGGTGGGGATCGAACCGCCGTTGTCGAGGGTGGTTGAGAAGTCGTCCACGAGGCACTGGGTCAGCGCAGCCACCGCGCCGACGTCCTCGAGCGTCGAGAGCCCGTCGCACACGCGCATTTCAACGGTTCCAAGGTTTCCGACCGGGCGAATGTCCCAGCGGATTTCGCTCACCGTATCGATCACACCGGTGGTGAACATGTCCTGCACATAGGACTCATACTCCGCCCAGCTGGGGAACTGGAACGGCAGGCCGGCGGTGGGAAGCTGCTGAAACATCAGCGCGCGCTGGGACGCGTAACCGGTATCTTCGCCTCCCCAGAACGGCGACGACGCTGAAATCGCCTGGAAATGCGGGAAGTAATTCACCAGCCCATCGACCACCGGAAGCGCCTTGTCCCGTGAATCCAGACCCACGTGCACATGGACGCCGTAAATGACCATCTGCTGGCCCCACCACTGGGTGCGATCGATCAGCTTGAAGTACCGGTCCTTGTCCGTGACCGGTTGGGAACGCGGCGCACTGAACGGATGCGAACCGGCGGAGAACAGCTCAACGCCCATCGGGTCCGTGACCTGGCGCACCGCGGCGAGCGACCGGCTCAGGTCTTCTTTGGCTTCAGCGACGGTATGGCAGATGCCCGTCACAATCTCCACAGTGTTGAGGAGGAGTTCCTGCTTGATGTGGGGATGCTCGTCATCGGCCTGCAGCTCGGGATGCTGTTCGTTGACTCCGCGAAGTACCTCTTTGGCCACAGAGACCAGGTCACCGTTGTAACGGTCGACCAGGGCGAGCTCCCACTCAACGCCGAGGGTCGATTGCTCGGACTTCGCGAAATCAATCTTCAATGCTGCTCCTGACCGGTACCGGACTGTTGGAAATGTGTGCCTCGGTATCGCGCCATCGCGGGTGAGAACTGACCCAATAGTAGTGCAGGAGAGGTTCCGTTCTGCCGTGTGAAGCGACCACCCTCAGGAAACGACCGGCATAATTGACGGGTGCCGATCCTGAACAAAGACATGGTCCTGTGTATCTCCCTCGCCGCCCGGCCGAGCAATCTAGGAACCCGCTTCCACAACTGGCTGTATGACCAGCTGGGCCTGAACTACATCTACAAAGCGTTCACCACCACGGATCTTCCGGCAGCCATCGGCGGCGTACGCGCGCTGGGGATTCGCGGGTGCGCCGTATCGATGCCATTCAAGGAAGACGTCATCGAGCTGGTGGACCGCATGGATCCCTCCGCGCTGGCCATCGATTCGGTAAACACCATCGTGAACGACGACGGCGTCCTCATCGCCTACAACACCGATTACCTTGCGGTCGCGGAACTGATCAAACAGCGCTCGGAGGTGACGCCGTCGTCGTCGGTTCTGCTGCGCGGCTCCGGCGGAATGGCCAAGGCTGTTGCCGCGGCCGTACGGGACGCGGGCTTCACCCGGGTGACGGTTGTTGCACGGAACGAGGAGGCCGGCAGACGCCTGGCAGGGTTGTACGGGTTCCAGTGGCAGGCCGAGCCGGGAAACTCCACCGCGGACCTGCTCATCAACGTAACGCCGCTCGGCATGGCCGGGCAGGACGAGGAGGTACAGTCCTTCAGCGACGAGGCGATTGCTGCGGCGTCGCTGGTGTTCGACGTCGTTGCGTTGCCGTCGGAGACGCCCCTCATCAGGGCGGCCCGGCGCGCAGGCAAGCCCGTGCTCACCGGAGCCGAGGTGATTGCGCTGCAAGCGGCCGAACAGTTTGTCCTCTACACCGGCGTGCGTCCATCGGCTGAGCAGATCCGCCAGGCGGGAGAGTTTTCGCGGCAGCCTGCGTAGCTGCCAGAGCAGTACCGGATCTAGCCCAGTACAGGATCGACGACGACGGCGACGCGCTCTTCGCCGATCCGCGTCAGTACCAGCGTGGCCTTGTTTGTTGCCTTCTTCGAGCCGGCGAGGAGCTGCTTGCGCAGCTCTTCGGGCGTGACTGAGGTTCCGCGCTTTTTGATGTCGAGAATCCCGATGTCGTTGGCCTTGACCCACGCTTTCAACGCCTTGACGTTGTAGGGCATCACTTCGAGGACGCGGTAGGGCCGGGCGAACGGGGTGTCTACCAGCTCCGGCGCGCAGATGTAGGCGATGTGCGGGTCGACCAGGTGCCCGCCGATGGAACGAGCAACGTCGGCTACCAATCCGGCCCTGATCACAGCGCCGTCCGGTTCGTAGAGGTAGCCTTCCACCGGACCGATAGGGGCGTCGTCGTCCTCGCCGAAGTTGGTGTGGCTGGTCAGCTCAGTGGCGCCGTCCGCGCCGATGAGCAGGGCGCCGCGGCGGACGTTGTCGCGGCGGAGGGCGTTGAACCAGAGCACTACCTCGGCAACATCGCCGTCCACGCTTACCCACTGGGCTTCGCAGTTGGCCGGAACCGCGTCATGCGGGATCCCGGGCCCGAGCTTCACACCCACAGGCATGCCGGTGTCCGCGAGGCTCTCCACGAAGGACAGGGGAGGCGAGAAGGCTTCCGGGTCGAAGAGGCGCCTGGTGCCTGAGCTGGAAGTGGTCCGTCGGGCGGGGTCCAGCCACACGCCGTCGTACTTTGTCAGGTCAAGGGAGGAGGCATCAGTGTTGACAACGGTCGCGTTGGACCACGGCAGCAGATTCATGGTGGCGGCAGCGGCGGTGGTTTCGTCGAGTTCGACGGCGGTGACGTCGCGTTCCAGCGTGGCGAGGGCCATCGAGTCGGCGCCAATCCCGCAGCCAAGGTCTGCGACCTTCTGGACGCCGGCAGTGACGTAGCGTTGGGCGTGGCGGGCGGCGACGCTGAGGCGGGTTGCCTGCTCGAGGCCGGCTGGGGTGAAAAGCATCCGGTCGGCGAAGGGACCGAACTTCACCTGAGCCTTCGCACGGAGCCGGGACTGGGTGAGGGCTGCATTGACGACGTCGGGGGAGTGGCCCGCCGCGCGGAGCTGTTCGTTGAGCCGGAGGCTGTCCGCTTCGGAGTACGGTCCGAGAGAGTTGAGCAGCTCCCAGCCCTCGGGAGTCAGGATGGGCTCAAGGAGGTTCTGGGTCACGGTGTCGCTTTCAACTGGAGCTTTCGGCGAGGGGCTGGGTCCGGTTCTTCAGTCTAGGGGTTGTGCCCGGGGCCGGATCCCCCACGTCCTGCTGTGAAAGTCCGCGCATCACCGGCGTGTTCCCGCCGACACGCCCCTGCCGGCTCCAGGAAGCGGGGAATTCGGACCGGCGCAGGGGGCCCGGCCCGCCCTGCAACACCACCCCTCTGGCACTCGCCTTGACCGAGTGCTAACCGTTGCATAAAGTCAGACTTGGCACTCTCACTATGAGGCTGCTAATCCTTCGAGGATGCGCCAACCGGCACCGCGACGACGGTCAGCGCCTGCTCGATACCCAAAGATTCATTCAAACCAAGTGAAGGAGAGGTCCGAGTGTCGGTCTCTATCAAGCCTCTTGAAGATCGTATTGTCGTCCGCCCGCTGGAAGGCGAGCAGACCACCGCATCCGGTCTGGTCATCCCGGACACTGCCAAGGAAAAGCCCCAGGAGGGCGAAGTTGTCGCAGTAGGCCCCGGCCGCGTTGATGACAATGGCAACCGCGTTCCCGTTGATGTAGCTGAAGGCGACGTCGTCATCTACTCCAAGTACGGCGGAACCGAAGTCAAGCACGGAGGCCAGGAATACCTGGTTCTTTCCGCTCGCGACGTTCTGGCGATCATCGTCAAGTAGTTGTGCAGAAGAACCCCGGTCAGCATCGGCCGGGGTTCTTTCCTGTCAGTACACATTCCTGCACAAGCCTGAAAGGAACGAAACAACATGGCAAAGCAGTTGGAATTCAACGACGCCGCCCGACGCAAGCTCGAAGCAGGCGTCGACAAGCTGGCCGACACCGTCAAGGTGACTCTCGGCCCTCGTGGACGCAACGTCGTCCTCGACAAGAAGTGGGGCGCCCCCACCATCACGAACGACGGCGTGACCATCGCCCGTGAGGTGGAGCTGGACGACCCCTATGAGAACCTCGGCGCGCAGCTCGCCAAGGAAGTTGCCACCAAGACCAACGACGTCGCCGGTGACGGCACGACGACGGCTACCGTCCTCGCGCAGGCACTGGTCAAGGAAGGCCTGCGGAACGTTGCAGCAGGCGCTGCCCCCGGCGCTCTGAAGCGCGGCATCGAGGTCTCCATCGAGGCCGTTGCTGCCCGTCTGCTCGAGAACGCCCGCGAGGTCGTTGGCAAGCAGACAGCAAACGTCGCAGCCATCTCCGCCCAGAGCCAGGAAGTCGGCGACCTGCTCGCCGAAGCTTTCGATCGGGTCGGCAAGGACGGCGTCATCACGATCGAGGAATCCTCGACCACCCAGACCGAACTTGTCCTCACCGAGGGCATGCAGTTCGACAAGGGCTTCCTGAGCCCCTACTTCGTCACTGACGCAGAGCGTCAGGAAGCCGTCCTCGAAGACGCGCTCATCCTGATCAACTCCGGCAAGATCTCTGCTCTGCAGGAATTCCTGCCGCTGCTCGAGAAGGCGCTGCAGGCAGGCAAGCCGCTGTTCATCATCGCCGAAGACATTGAAGGTGAAGCGCTGTCCACCCTGGTGGTCAACAAGATCCGCGGCACCCTCAACGTCGTAGCAGTCAAGGCTCCCGGTTTCGGCGACCGCCGCAAGGCCATGCTCCAGGACATCGCCACCCTCACCGGTGCGCAGGTTGTCTCACCGGATCTCGGCCTCAAACTGGACCAGGTCGGTCTTGAGGTTCTGGGCTCGGCCCGCCGCATCACCGTGACGAAGGACAACACCACCATCGTTGACGGCGCAGGCAGCGAGCAGGACGTCGCGGACCGCATCGCTCAGATCCGCGCTGAAGTTGAGCGCACCGACTCCGATTGGGACCGCGAGAAGCTCCAGGAGCGCCTCGCGAAGCTCGCCGGCGGCGTCGGCGTCATCAAGGTCGGTGCAGCCACCGAAGTTGAGCTCAAGGAAAAGAAGCACCGCATCGAGGACGCAGTGTCCTCGACCCGCGCCGCCCTTGAAGAGGGCATCGTGGCAGGCGGCGGTTCCGCTCTGATTCACGCCTCGAAGGTCCTCGATGAGGACCCAAGCGTGCTCAAGCTCGAGGGCGACGCCGCGACCGCCGTCGGTCTCGTGCGCCGCGCCCTGGTCCAGCCGCTGCGCTGGATCGCCGAGAATGCCGGCTACGAGGGTTACGTCGTCATCGACAAGGTGAGCCAGCTTGAGGTCGGCCACGGCTTCAACGCCGTCACCGGTGACTACGAAAACCTGGTCGACGCCGGCATCATCGACCCGGTCAAGGTCACCCGGTCGGCACTGCGCAACGCAGCGTCGATCGCGGCACTGGTTCTCACCACCGAAACCCTCGTGGTTGAGAAGCCGGTTGAGGAAGAAGAGCAGGGCCACGGCCACAGCCACTAGCGACACAGGGCGGGCGAGGACAGTGACCCACACAGGGAAAAGTCCTGAGCGCCGCCCCTGAGGCTGATGTCCTACCAGCGCCCCGGTCCACACGGACCGGGGCGCTGGTGCGTGAGGGTCCCCCAGCCTGGTGGGGATAACCCCACCAGACGCCGAGGCAAATAGGGGGTACGCACCAGAGACGCGGTGGTACCTCCAAGGGAAGGATTGGAGTATCACTTCCAGTAACAGCGAAAGGCACTTCCTTGAACGAGCGTGCACAACGCCGCCGCGGTTGGTTTGACCAGCTCACAGCGGATATCAGCTACAACTTCGCCGGTTTCTTCATCGGCCTGCCCGCTTTTGTGCTGGCGATTGCCCTATTCAGCGCGGGAATCAGCACCGCAATCATCTACATCGGCGTGTTCATCCTCGTAGGTGGGCTGTACACCGCGAGGTTCTTCGCATCAGCAGAGCGCCAGCTCGGCGAGCGGAACCGCGGGCCCTTGCCGCCCGTCTACTACAAGAGCGGCTCCAACAGCTCGAGGCTGCGGGCCGTCCTCGTGCCCATCACCGATCTCCAGTCCTGGAAGGACTTGATCCACGCCGTCGTCAGTTTCCCGGTCCGGGTCGCCGCCTTCTCGATCACTCTCACCTGGATTGCCGGCGCGCTCGGAGCAATGACGCAGTGGATGTGGATGCGGTTCATTCCAGGGCCACCCAGTGATATTTGGGACCTGCTGGGAGTCGATCCTGCACTTCATTGGCTCTTCCAGTTCGCCACCGGGCTGGTTCTCCTGCTCACCCTTCCGGCTGTCGCGAAAGGACTTGCCCTGCTCCAGCGCGCCCTCGCTGTGGGTCTGCTGACCAACGAACGCCGGCACCTGCAGGAGAGGACCGAGTACCTCACCAACTCCCGTAGCTCGGTGGTAGCAGCTGAGGCCGGAACGCTCCGCCGGATCGAGCGGGACATTCATGATGGTCCCCAGCAGAGGATCGTTCGGATGGCCATGGACCTCGAATCCGCGAAACGGCGGCTGCAGCCCGGCGACTCTGAAACCCGTGAGCTGATTGAAGGCGCGATCGATCAGTCCCGCGAGGCCCTGGCAGAACTGCGCTCGCTCTCCCGCGGGATCGCCCCGCCGATCCTCATCGAACGCGGGCTGCCGGCTGCGCTCGA
>NZ_JAROKN010000044.1:0-25592 GCF_029455255.1 Arthrobacter vasquezii
GTTCTGCAGCGGAGCGGCAGAGCCTGCCCGCGCTGCAGAACCCGTTGGCGCTCCTGTGATGGCTGAGGCACCGCAGCCCTCCGTTCCGGCGGAGGCGCAGCTGGAGCGTCCGCGGTCAACCCCGCCGGTACGCAAGCTTGCACGTGATCTCGGCATCGACCTCACCGCTCTGAACGGCAGCGGTCCACAGGGTCTCATCACCCGCGAAGACGTGCTGGCGGCACAGGGGGGATCCGGTCAGGGGGGATCCGGAGAGCAGGGATCCGACCGCGGGGTGCAGCCTGCGGAGACAGGCGGGGCGCCGGCGTCGCGCATGAGTGGCGAGCGGGAGACACGCACACCGATCAAGGGCGTGCGGAAGCACACCGCCGCTGCCATGGTGGCCAGTGCCTTCACTGCGCCGCACGTCACCGAGTTCCTGACCGTGGATGTCACGGCTTCCATGGACCTGCTGGCACGGTTGAAAACGAGCAGGGCGTTCGCAGATGTCCGCATTACTCCGTTGGTGCTGGTGGCCAAAGCACTGTGCATCGCGCTGGACCGCAATCCCACGCTGAACTCCCGGTGGGATGAGGCCGCCCAGGAGATTGTGCAGCATCACTACGTGAACCTGGGCATTGCAGCCGCTACTCCGCGCGGCTTGGTCGTCCCGAATATCAGGGATGCGCACACGCTCGGGCTCCGCGAGCTGGCAGATGCGCTCAAAGGATTGACGGAAACGGCACGTGCCGGCAAGACCAGTCCCGCGGATCTCTCCGGCGGGACCATCTCCATCACCAACGTCGGTGTGTTCGGCATTGACGCGGGCACGCCGATCCTCAATCCGGGAGAAGCGGCGATCCTGGCCATGGGGTCGGTGCGGAAGATGCCGTGGGAGTACCAGAATGAGGTTGCCCTGCGGCAGGTCATGACCCTCAGCCTGTCCTTCGACCACCGGCTGGTGGACGGCGAACAGGGCTCACGCTTCCTCGCGGATATCGGGACCATCCTGTCCGACCCGGGCATGGTCCTGACGATGGTCTGACGGACCTGTCCACCTCGGGTTGGGCCGCCCGTCCACCCTGAACTTTTGTGCAGCTCCGGTGACTTCGACGCTGGTCCGAGTCGCCGGAGCTGCACAAAAGTTCCGTTATGTGGAGCCGTTAGCGAAGCTCGAGGACGAGCTCCCTGACCACCGCGCCGCGAGCGTTCGCGAAACCCTGCGTCTCACCGACCTGGGTGAATCCGTAGCGTTCGAGGATCCGGATCGAATTGGTGTTGTCTGCGACTGCGCGTGCCCGGAGCGGGCGCTCGGTGAACTCTTCGAGGAAGAGGCCGACTGCCGCCGTCGTAATTCCCTGGCCCCAGCGCGCCTTGTCGATCCAGTAACTGATCTCGGGGATGTCGGCGTCGCGGTAGGCGAGAATACTTCCCACCACCGCTCCGTCAGCCTCGATGGTGCGGACTGTGACCGTGGGGTCATTGAGGATGTTCTGCCAGTGGAGGTCGAAGACCCCCCGGTCCGAGGGGTTCTTGGCACTGAAGGCGGCCATGTGGTTGGCGCTGGGGTCGAGTTGGTGTGAGAAGAACTCGTCCAGATCGGTGGGTTCAACGGCGCGTAGCGTGATCACTGGAGACTTTCCGGTAGGCGGAACAGGGGTGGTTTCTGCGAGGTTCGGGTGCACGTGAGGTGCTCTACTCATCAGCGTACTAGGACGCGGGAAGTGGCGCCCCGTGTGCACTCATGGCTCCACGCTGAGGGCGGCCCACGCCATTTCCTCAAGCAGCTGGCGCAGGTCTGCGGTGTCCTTGCTGCTGCGGCGACGGTGAGTGGAGTGCGGGGTGGAGTTGATGAGCCCGAATGCGGCGTGGGCCTTGCGGCGCAGATGGGTTCTGTCTGGTTGTTGCGCGAGAGCGGCGAGGGCATCCACCCATACCTCCACGTAGGTGCGCTGCAGGGAACGCACGGTCTCCTGGTCCTCATCAGCCAGGGAGCTGAGATCCCTGTCCTGAACCCTGATGACGTTGGCATTGCGGAGTGCAAAGTCCACCTGGAACTCGATCAGCCCGCGGAGCGCCTGCTGGGGGCCGGGGGATTCAGCAACAACGGCACGGCTGCCCTCGAGCAGATCCTGGCTGACGCCGGCCAGCAGCGCGGCGAGCACTGCTGGTTTTCCGCTGAAGTGCCGGTACACCGCCGGTCCGCTGACACCGGCTGCTGCTCCCAGGTCCTCGATGGAGACTCCGTTGTAGCCGCGCTCGGCGAACAGTTGCGCGGCCGCATCCAACAGTGCCGCTCGCCGTGAGGCCTTGGCGAGGCTGCGGCCGGTCATCCGGGTGGGAGCTGCGGCGTCCATGCCTGTCTTTCTTCGGTGGAGGAACTTCGGTGGCGGAATACTTCGGAGGGGATTCCTCCATTCTGGTGGACAGTTCGGTTAATAGCTACTAACCTAAATTTGAGTTAATCCCTGCTAACTGAGTGGTTGCGTGCGTGAAGTTTGAAGGCTCGCGCGCGGACCGAAAGGACGTCAATGGAGACCCTGGCCTCGCGACTGGACCCGAACGCCGAAGCGTTCCGGCAGAACGACGCCGGCCAGCGCGCACTCGCTGCCGAGCTGCGGGACCGGCTCGCTGACTCTGCCCTCGGCGGCCCGGAGCGTTCCCGCGAACGTCACGTCAGCCGCGGGAAGCTGCTGCCGCGGGACCGGATCGACCACCTGCTCGATCCGGGCAGTCCGTTTCTGGAGATAGCCCCGCTGGCCGCCAACGGGATGTATAACGACGAGAGCCCCGGAGCGGGAGTCATCGCGGGTATCGGTCTGGTGCACGGACGTCACGTCCTCGTCATTTCCAATGACGCCACAGTCAAGGGCGGCACCTACTATCCGATGACGGTCAAAAAGCACCTTCGCGCCCAGGAGATCGCGCTGGAGAACAACCTGCCCTGCGTGTACCTGGTGGATTCAGGCGGAGCGTTCCTGCCCCGACAGGATGAGGTATTCCCGGACCGCGAGCACTTCGGCCGCATCTTCTACAACCAGGCCACCATGTCCGCGCGGAAGATTCCGCAGATCGCCGCAGTCATGGGCTCGTGCACCGCAGGTGGAGCGTATGTTCCGGCGATGAGTGATGAAACGGTGATCGTCCGGAACCAGGGAACCATCTTCCTCGGCGGCCCGCCGCTGGTGAAAGCCGCCATCGGTGAGATCGTCACCGCCGAAGAGCTCGGCGGCGGGGACGTGCACGCGAAGACGTCCGGCGTTGTCGACCATCTCGCGGAGAACGACCAGCACGCACTGGAGATCGTTCGGGATATTGTCTCGACCCTGCCCGTGCCGGAGCAGGCGTGGGCGCCTGCTGTTCCCGAAGAACCAGCCGTGGAGCCGGAGAGCCTCTACGGCGCCGTGCCGGTCGACGTGAATGCGTCCTATGACGCCCGGGAGATCATCGCGCGCATCGTGGACGGCAGTAAGTTCCACGAGTTCAAGAAGGAGTACGGCACCACTCTCGTCACCGGTTTCGCTACACTGCATGGCCACCACGTGGGCATCGTTGCCAATAACGGCGTGCTCTTCGGCGAGTCAGCTCTCAAAGGCGCCCACTTCATCGAACTGTGCGACCAGCGGGGCATTCCGTTGATCTTCCTGCAGAATCTCTCGGGTTTCATGGTCGGCCGCGACTATGAAGCCGGCGGCATCGCCAAGCACGGGGCAAAGATGGTCACAGCGGTGGCGACGTGCCGCGTGCCCAAGCTGACCGTCGTCGTCGGCGGTTCCTTCGGTGCGGGTAACTATTCGATGTGCGGGCGCGCCTACTCGCCGCGCTTCCTCTGGATGTGGCCGGCCAGCCGCATTTCCGTCATGGGCGGCAACCAGGCGTCTTCCGTGCTGAGCACAGTCAAGCGCGACCAGCTGGAAGCGCGCGGGCAAGAGTGGAGCGCCGAGGATGAGGAGGCATTCAAAGCTCCTATCCGCGCGCAGTACGAAGCACAGGGGAGTCCCTACTACTCCACCGCGCGGCTCTGGGACGACGGCATCATTGACCCGGCGGACACCCGCCGTGTGCTTGGCCTCGCGCTCGATGTCTGCGCCAACGCGCCGCTGCCGGAGACCTCCTTCGGCCTCTTCAGGATGTGAGTGAGATGCCCCTTTTTGAAACAGTCCTGGTAGCCAACCGCGGTGAAATCGCCTGCCGGGTGATCCGGACGCTAAGCGCACTGGGCATCCGCTCGGTCGCCGTGTACAGCGACGCCGACGCCGGTGCACGCCACGTGCTAGAGGCTGATCAGGCAGTGCGGATCGGCCCGGCTGCCGCTGCCTTGAGCTACCTCAACATTGAAGCGATCATCGCGGCTTGCAAGGCGACCGGAGCCGACGCCGTGCATCCCGGATACGGGTTCCTCAGCGAGAACCAGGCCTTTGCCCGCGCGCTCGAGGAAGCCGGCCTGGTGTTCATCGGGCCGCGGGTCCACGCCCTCAACGTCATGGGTGACAAGATCCGGTCCAAGAACCACGTCAGCGGCTTCGACGTGCCCGTGGTCCCCGGCATCGCTGAGTCGGGCCTGACCGACGAAGACCTCATCGAAGCAGCCAGCCAGGTGGGCTACCCGCTGCTCATCAAGCCCTCGGCCGGCGGCGGCGGCAAAGGCATGCACGCCGTGGAACGCGCTGAAGATCTCTCGGAGAGCCTCAAGACGGCGCGCCGCGTTGCAGCGTCCGCCTTCGGTGATGACACCCTGTTCCTCGAGCGGCTCATCCGCACACCGCGGCACATCGAGGTGCAGGTGCTCGCGGATTCCTATGGCAACGTGATTCACCTGGGGGAGCGGGAGTGCTCGCTGCAGCGGCGGCACCAGAAGGTCATCGAGGAAGCTCCCTCGGCGCTTCTTGACGAGGCGACCCGCGCGCGGATCGGCGAGGCCGCGTGCAACGCGGCCCGCAGCGTGGACTACGTGGGGGCCGGGACCGTTGAGTTCCTGGTGTCCGACGACGCGCCGGATGAATTCTTCTTCATGGAGATGAATACGCGGCTCCAGGTCGAGCACCCCGTCACCGAAATGGTGACAGGCGTGGACCTCGTCGAGTGGCAGGTGCGTATCGCCGCCGGCGAGAAGCTCACGCTGGCACAGGACGACGTCGTCCTCACCGGCCACGCAGTGGAAGCGCGCGTGTACGCGGAAGACGCGGAGGCGGGCTTCCTGCCCTCGGCGGGGACCGTCGTCGACCTGGCCGAACCGCAGGGTGAGGGCATTCGGGTTGATAGCGCGCTGCTGCCGGGGCTGGAAATCTCCCCCACCTATGATCCGATGCTGTCGAAGGTCATTGCGTGGGCGCCGTCCCGCTCGGAGGCCCTCGACCGGCTGAATTCTGCGCTTGCGCGCACCCGGATAGCGGGCCTGCGCACCAATGTGGAGTACCTCCGCCTGCTCATCAATGACGACGACGTCCGCGCCGGCCGGCTCGACACCACCATGATCGAGCGGAAGCTTCCCCACCTCGCCTTCCGGACGGCCTCCGACGCGGAGATCGCTGCGGCCGCCGTCGTACTGGCAGGGCATTCCACAGGTGGCGGTGCGGCCTCCCCGTGGCACTCAAGGGACGGCTGGCGCATTGGCGGGGTGCACGCGGCAACACCCGTTCAGCTTCAGGTCGGGAACACTTCGCCGCAGACCGTGTTCCTGACGCGCGACGGCGCGCGCAGTGTGGTTGCTCTCAATGACAATCGCTATGAGGTTGACTGGCTCGTCGATGGGGAGGGAAACGGGACGGGCCGCGCCGTTGTCGACGGTGTCACGCTGGATACCCGGTTCGCCCCGAACGGCTCCACACTGTGGCTGACGGATGCCGGTTGGTCCCAGCCAGTACGGATGCTGAGCCGCGAGGAGGTCCTCCAGACACAGCTGGCTTCCATTGCCCGAACGGACGGCGCCGCCGATCCGGAAGTGCGCTCGCCGATGCCCGGCACGGTGATCACGGTGAATGTCGCCGACGGTGATTCCGTTGCCGAAGGGCAGGTGCTTGTGAGCGTCGAAGCAATGAAGATGGAACACCAGCTCACCGCGACAGTGTCCGGCACCGTTGCTATCACCCTCAGCCCGGGTGACCTCGTGTCAGCAAACCAGGTTGTTGCCCGCATTCACCCCGTCCCGTCCGGCGAGGCAGAAGATCCTGCCGCCGGAACAGTTCCCACCGAACAGGAAGAGCCCCAATCATGAACTTTGAACTGAGCGAGGAATACCAGGACCTGGTTGATACCGTCCGGGAGTTTGCTGACCAGGTCGTGGCGCCGGTATCCGCCAAGCACGATGAAGAGCACAGCTTCCCCTACGAGGTCATCGCCCAGATGGGCGAGATGGGCCTGTTCGGGCTCCCGTTCCCGGAGCAGTACGGCGGCATGGACGGCGATTACTTCGCGCTGTGCCTGGCCCTTGAGCAACTGGCGCGGGTCGACCAGTCGGTGGCGATCACCCTCGAGGCGGGCGTCTCACTGGGCGCCATGCCCGTGTACCGGTTCGGTACCGAGGAACAGAAGCAGCAGTGGCTGCCGATGCTGACCAGCGGTGAGGCGCTCGCCGGGTTCGGGCTGACCGAATCAGAGGCCGGCTCTGACGCTTCCGGCACCAAGACCAACGCGAAGCTGGTTGACGGTGAGTGGGTCATCAACGGCAGCAAGGAGTTCATCACCAACTCCGGAACCGATATCACGCGGCTGGTCACGGTCACCGCCGTCACTGACACTGCCACGCGGGAGGACGGCTCGGTGAAGAAGGAGATTTCCACCATCCTCGTGCCCACCGACACACCGGGCTTCACGGCGGAAAAAGCGTACAACAAGGTTGGCTGGAACGCGTCGGACACTCACCCGCTGACCTTGAAGGACGTGCGCGTACCGGAAGCCAACCTGCTCGGGACGCGGGGGCGCGGTTACGCGAACTTCCTCCAAATCCTCGACGAGGGCCGTATCGCCATCGCTGCGCTCGCTACCGGAGCCGCCCAGGGCTGTGTAGAGGAATCCATCCGCTACGCCAAGGAACGCCAGGCCTTCGGCGCCAATATCGGCAGCTACCAGTCGATCCAGTTCAAGATCGCGCGGATGCAGGCACGCGCTCACACTGCCCGGCTCGCGTACTACGACGCCGCTGCGCGGATGCTCGCGGGCAAGCCGTTCAAGACCCAGGCATCCATCGCTAAGCTGGTCGCAGGCGAGGCAGCGATGGACAACGCCCGCGATGCCACGCAGATTTTCGGCGGCTACGGGTTCATGAATGAGTTCACGGTGTCCCGCCACTATCGTGACTCGAAGATCCTCGAGGTTGGAGAGGGAACCACCGAGGTGCAGCTGATGCTGATTGCCCGCGAACTGGGACTCTGAGCCGGGCAGTCGGCCACTCACCTGATTGAAACGAGTAAGGGAGAAGCAGTGATAGACAAAGTCGTCGCCTCAGCAGCCGAGGCCGTAGCGGACATTCCTGACGGCGCGTCCCTGGCCGTGGGCGGGTTCGGGCTCTGCGGTATTCCTGTGGCCCTCATCGATGCGTTGCACCAGCAGGGAACCAAGGAACTCGAAACCATCAGCAACAACTGCGGTGTGGACGGCTGGGGCCTGGGACGGCTCCTTGACGACCACCGGATCCGGCGCACCATCAGCTCGTATGTCGGTGAGAACAAGGAGTTCGCCCGCCAGTACCTCGCGGGGGAACTTGAGGTTGAGCTGACGCCGCAGGGAACGCTGGCGGAGAAGCTGCGGGCCGGCGGCGCCGGCATTCCCGCCTTCTACACGACTGCCGGGGTAGGCACGCAGGTGAGCGAGGGCGGGCTGCCCCAGAAATACGACGACGCCGGCAACATCGCCATTGCTTCATCCCCCAAGGAAGTGCGGGAGTTTGACGGGCAGGACTACGTGCTGGAGGAGTCAGTCACACCTGACTTCGCCCTCGTCCATGCGTGGAAGGGCGACCGCCACGGGAACCTGGTGTTCCACGCGACGGCCATGAACTTCAACCCGCTCTGTGCGCAGGCCGGCCGCATCACTATCGCGGAGGTGGAGGAACTGGTGGAGCCGGGCGAGCTCGATCCGGAGCACGTCCATATTCCCGGCATCTTCGTTCAGCGGGTTGTGCATGCGCCGGACACCGAAAAGCGCATCGAGAAGCGGACGGTTTCCCTGACTACCTCCAGCCCGGAAGAATCCTCCGGCCAGGCGAAGGAGCTCTAACCATGGCCCTGACACGTAACGAACTGGCTGCGCGGGTGGCGCAGGAGCTGGAGAACGGGCAGTACGTGAACCTGGGCATCGGCATGCCCACGCTCATTCCCAATTACATTCCTGCAGGCGTTGAAGTGGTACTTCACTCGGAGAACGGAATCCTCGGTGTCGGACCGTATCCCACGGAGGACCAGCTGGACCCGGACCTGATCAACGCGGGCAAGGAGACTGTGACCGTCAATGACGGCGCGGCCTTCTTCGATTCCGCTTCCTCCTTCGGCATGGTGCGGGGAGGGCACGTCGACGTCGCTGTCCTCGGTGCCATGGTAGTTGCCGCCAACGGGGATCTGGCCAACTGGATGATCCCGGGCAAGATGGTCAAGGGCATGGGCGGCGCCATGGACCTGGTGTTCGGAGCCAAGCGGCTGATCGTCATGATGGAGCACGTGGACCGGAACTCCAACCCGAAGATTGTCGAGCGGTGCTCGCTGCCGCTGACGGGCAAGGGGTGCGTGGACCGCATCATCACCGACCTCGCCGTCATTGACGTGGATTCCGGGCGCAACTCAGGAACGCTGATCCTTCGTGAGACCGCTCCAGGAGTCAGCGTTGATGACGTGATCGCGGCCACCGGTGCCCCGTTGGAGGTCGACCTCGATGAGCGGTAAGGAACCAGCGCCCGGAACAGTGGTGCAGCGCGGCCTCTACTATGACGAACTGCAGACGGGCGTGGTGTATGCGCACCGTCCGGGCAGGACGCTCACTGAAGCGGACAACGTCCTGTTTACCACCATGACCATGAATACGCAGGCGCTGCATCTTGATGCTGCGTGGAGCGGGGAACAGCCCTTCGGGCAGCGGTTGGTGAACTCGATGCTGACGCTGGCGACCGTCGTCGGGCAGTCAGTCACGCAGCTCACGCAGGGGACCATCGTGGCGCAGCTGGGACTGACGGACATTTCCTTCCCCAAGCCGGTCTTCCATGGCGACACCCTGTACACCGAGACGGAGATCACCGAGAAGCGGCCGTCGAAGTCCCGCCCCGGCCAGGGGCTCGTGACCATGAAACATACCGGACGCAATCAGGACGGCGAGATCGTGGCGCTCGCTACCCGCACCGTCCTGATGTGGACGGCTGTGGCGCATGGAGTCGGGGAGCGCGTTCATGACTGACTTCGGCATGGGCCCTGCCCTGCTCTTTTGCCCTGCTGACCGTCCCGAGCGGTACTCCAAGGCAGCAGAGCGCGCGGACGCCGTCATCCTCGACCTCGAAGACGCGGTTGCCCCTGAGAGCAAGGCAGCAGCCCGCGAAGCCCTGATCGCGAACCCGCTTGATCCTGCGAGGACCATCGTGCGGGTGAATCCCGCCCAGAGCCACGAGTTCGCGCTGGACCTGCAGGCGCTTCGGGACACCCAGTACCGCACGGTCATGCTGGCCAAGGCGGAGGGCGTAGAGGACCTGTGGTCGCTGAACGGTTTCAGTGTTGTCGCGCTCTGCGAGACGGCGTGCGGAGTGCTGAAGGCGACCGAGCTTGCCGAGGAACCCAACGTCGTCGCCCTCATGTGGGGAGCCGAGGATCTGGTTGCCTCGCTGGGTGGTACGGGCAGCCGTAAGGAGGACGGCAGTTACCGCGACATCGCGATGCATGCCCGCTCCACGGTCCTCCTGGCGGCGGCCGCTGCAGGGAAGCAGGCGATTGATTCGGTCTACGTCAATATCCCGGACGTGGACGGGCTCGCCGCGGAGGCGCGTGACGCCGTCGCTTCGGGGTTCGGTATGAAGGCCTGCATCCACCCGAGCCAGGTCAGCATCATTCGGGAGGCCTACCAGCCTTCGGCCGACGAGGAACAGTTCGCGCGCGACGTGCTGGCAGCGGCGCAGCACGAGGGCGGCGTCTTTACCTTCCGCGGCACTATGGTGGACGGGCCGATCCTGCGGCATGCCGAGCAGACCCTCCGCAGGGCTGACCAGCCCTAACGCGATGGTGTGAGCGTTGCCGCCTCAGGCTCCGAGTGACATGAGCCGCTGTCGCGGTGACTGGCGGTACCACTGGAGGGTACGCCGTATCCCGTCCTCATAGGCTGTCGGTTCCACCGGACCGAAGCGTTCCTGATAGGCGCTCGCATCCACTACGTGCGGCTGGTGAAACTGGTAGAGCATTTCGGCGCCTTCCTGCGCCACTTTCCACACCAGACCGAGCGCCCGAGCGGTTCCGGCGCCTACACGAAGCGCGCGCACTCGGCTACCTGACTCGGCTTCGAGGATTGACAGGAACTTCCGGGCGGTTATTGCCGGCGGAGTAGGAATATGCCACACCGAACCATAGGACGCCTCCTGCTCACCGAGCTCGATCATTCCACGGGCAAAATCGTCAATGAACAGCGGGCCGAGCGGCTGATCCATCGCACCCACCCACACCGCCGGCGAACGGCCGACGGCGGCCCCGAAGAGGTTGCGGGCCAGGAGGGACTCAACCTGGGGTCCATAGAGTTCGGGTGCCCGCGCTATCACCGTCCGGACCTCGCCGCGGGAATGGCTGGCCAGAACGCGCTCAGCCAGCCACGCGCGCAACACCCCCTTGTCGCTGACCGGACGATAGGGCAGATCCTCCCTCATCGCACCTTCAACCCGGCCGTACATCCACGTGTCATCCGCGAAGACCATGACCGCACCTGCGGCTCGCGCGCCGGCCAACACACCATCAACGGCTTTGGGGAAGGCCTCTCTCCACTGCACAAAGGGGACGTTGACGGCGTTGTAGACAACAGCCGCTCCCCGGCACAGCTCAATCATCCGATCCGGGTCGGTTGCATCGCCGGCGGCAACCTCCACACCCTCCGGCACCGGTATGCTGCCGCTGCGGTTGATGGCCAGTACCTGCCGGCCGCGCCGGACTAGTTCGCGTACCAGCGCTCTGCCGGTGCCGCCGCTGGCTCCGACCACCACATGAATGCCAGTCACTCGCCGTCCTCCGCTTCGATCGGCAACGATCAAGAAATATCCATACCTTGGCAGAGCAGGTGCAAAGGGACAAGAGGACGGTTGTTCCGCCTCGCTCAAGGCAGTGCGGGATACTGGGGAGATGGAGTTCCCGCTGCCCCAACCCGATCCTGCACAGTCCGCGCGTCGCGTCATCATTCTTGGATCCACCGGTTCAGTCGGTACCCAGGCCCTGGATGTCATCGCACAGTCTCCGCACCTGTTCACGGTCGCGGGTCTCTCCGCCGGAGGATCCAACCTGGCGCTGCTCGCTGAACAAGCGGTGAAGGCCGAGTCTCCGGCGGTGGCCGCGGCGGCCAGCTCTGAGGAGGAACTCAACGCCGCTATCTCTGACGCCGCCCGGAAGGCAGGCAAAGCGGGGTACCGGCCGGAACTGCTCACTGGTCCCGACGCATCCGCCGGCCTTGCCGCCCGGCCGGACGCCGACGTCGTTCTCAATGCCATCACCGGTTCGATCGGCCTTGCACCTACCCTTGCCGCACTGAAGCAGGGCCATCTCCTGGCGCTCGCCAACAAGGAATCGCTCATCACCGGCGGTCAACTGGTCCGTGACGCGGCCCGTCCGGGGCAGATCGTTCCCGTCGATTCTGAGCACTCCGCCATTGCCCAGGCACTCCGCTCCGGAACCGCCGAGGAGGTTCAGCGCCTGGTGCTCACAGCTTCCGGCGGCCCGTTCCGCGGTCGGTCCCGCGCCGAAATGGCGTCGGTCACCCCTGCGGAAGCACTCGCTCACCCCACCTGGGACATGGGGCTGATGGTCACTACCAACTCCGCCACCATGGTGAACAAGGCCCTCGAGGTGATTGAGGCGCACCTGCTGTTTGACGTGCCGCTCGACCGGATCGACGTCGTTGTGCACCCGCAATCCGTGGTGCACTCGATGGTGGAGTTCACTGACGGCTCCACCATCGCCCAGGCCTCGCCGCCCGACATGCGCCTGCCCATCGCCCTCGGTATCGGCTGGCCAAACCGCGTACGCGGCGCAGCATCGGCGTGCGACTGGACCACGGCCACCTCCTGGACGTTTGAACCGCTGGATGAGGACGCATTCCCCGCCGTTGCGCTTGCAAAGGACGCAGCGGCGCGCGGGGGGACCTTCATGGCGGTCTACAACGCAGCAAACGAGGAGGCAGTAACGGCATTCCACGCCGGCCGGATCCGCTTTACGGATATCGTGGACACCGTGCGCGCCGTGGTCGAAGACCATACCAGCGAAGCGCACCTCACCCTGCAGTCAGTGCTCGACGCCGAAACCTGGGCACGGCGCCGGGCTCGGATTCGTTGTGGTTTCCAGGACTGAGACTTACCAGCGAGAAGGAACTGACGAGTGACCATTGTGCTGTTCATAGCCGGCGTGCTCTTTGTGGCCGTCGGTATCGCGGCCTCCATCGCGCTGCATGAGGTGGGACACCTGGTGCCCGCGAAACTCTTCCGGGTGCGGGTCACGCAGTACATGATCGGGTTCGGTCCCACCGTGTTCTCCCGTCGCAGGGGCGAAACCGAGTACGGCATCAAGGCCCTCCCGCTGGGCGGCTACGTGTCCATGGTCGGTATGTTCCCTCCGGCGAACAAGGCCGACGGCGGCGCAACAGTCCGCCAGTCCAGCACCGGTATGTTCCAGCAGCTTGCAGCGGATGCCCGCCAGGCGGCAGCCGAACAGCTCCAGCCCGGTGACGAGTTCAGGGTGTTCTACAAGCTGCCCATCTGGAAGCGGATTGTGATCATGCTCGGTGGGCCGCTGATGAACCTGCTGATCGGCATCATCATGTTCGCCGTCCTCATCATGGGCTTCGGATCCGCGCAGGCAACCACCAGGGTCTCGGAGGTGTATCAGTGTGTGGTTGCGGCCGATCAGCAGCAGGAAACCGGTCAGACAGACTGCGGCCCCGCGGATCCGGCCGCTCCCGCTTTCGAAGCCGGGCTCCAGCCGGGGGACCGCATCGTAGCTTTCGACGGACGCGAGGTGACGAGTTGGAGCGAACTCTCGTCCTGGATCCGGGATGCAGCCGGCCAGGAAGTGCCGATCACCTACGTTCGGGACGGCGAGACGATCAACGAAACCATTGAGCCGCTGCTCACCGAGCGCCCCGTCCCCGACGTCGATGGCAGGGCAATGCTCAATGACGACGGCACCCCGGTCATGCAGGAAGTCGGTTTCATCGGGGTCGGGTCCCAGCAGGAACTGGTGCCGCAGCCGGCTTCGGAAGTGATGCCGGCGGTGGGCGAGAGCCTGGTCCGCGTGACCGGCGTCGTGCTCAATCTGCCTCAACGTGTCGCGCAGGTGGCCGAAGCCGCGTTCTCCGACGCACCGCGTGATCCGAATGGCCCCATCAGCGTGGTGGGTGTCGGCCGGATCGCCGGGGAGGTCTCCGCTATGGACGAAATCCCCTTGGAAGCCCGTGCAGCGACGTTGGTCGGCCTGGTGGGAGGCGTGAACCTGGCGCTGTTCGTGTTCAACCTGATTCCGCTCCTGCCGCTCGACGGCGGCCATGTAGCCGGCGCGTTGTGGGAGGGACTGCGGCGCGGCGTGGCTAAACTCTTCAAACGCCCGGACCCGGGGCCATTTGATATGGCGAAGCTGCTGCCCGTGACCTACGCCGTCGCGATTCTGCTGATGGGAATGGGTGCGCTTCTCATTTACGCCGACATTGTGAAGCCGGTGGATCTTTTCGGCTAGGTTGAATTCATAAATTCACCGTAAATAGGTTGAATTTCTAAGATCAACCTTCTAAGGTTCCAGTATGTACGTTCTGACGATCGATCAGCGGAACAGCACCAACGAGCCCGACCGCGTTCCCGCCCTGCTCAACTATCTGGAGGGGGTCCCCGCAGCCGTTCCGTTCGAGCGGTCAGTGGGGGATGAGATCCAGGGAGTCCTGGCGGCCGGGGAAGACGTTGTTGAAGCTGCGTTGCGCTGCCTGCGTTCCGGCGGATGGTACGTCGGCATCGGCATCGGCACAGTGGAGCTTCCGCTGCCGCCGACCCCGCGCGAGGGAAGGGGGAGCGCCTTCGTGGCTGCAAGAGCCGCCGTCGAGCGGGCAAAGAAAACAGGTGACCGTGCGCCGCTCGCCGTGGAGGGTGCAGACGGCGCCGCTGACGCGGAAGGGGTGCTCTCGCTCATTGGACGGTTCGTCATGCACCGGACAGATGCGGAGTGGCGCATTCTGGACCTGCTCGAACCGCAACAGAGAGGGAGCCAATCGGCGGTGGCCAGGACGCTGGATATCAGCCCGCAGGCGGTCAGTAAGGCGGTCTTCCGATCAGCCTGGATCGAAGAGTGGGCTGCCCGTCCCGCCGCCGCAGTATTGTTGCAGCTGGCAAGTGCAGATGCTGGGCATACCGCAGATGGGGTAAGGGAATAGTGGAATTTTTTTGGGGCGTTATGGCGCTCGTCGTTGCAGGCGGCCTGGGCTCTCCCATCACGCTCGCCGTCCTGCGCCTGGCGCGTGCTGTTGATGACCAGAAGCGGCCCCCTGCCCCCGTCACCAACAGTGAGACGCCCGCTGTCGAGGTAACGGGTGAAACGGAAGCGGCGCTCGAGGAGACCGCTCCGGACACACCGGGTGTGCTCCGCGGCGGGCTGGTGATCGGCATCCTGGAGCGCACGGGTGTGGCGCTCGCAATTCTATTGAACGAACCGGTTGCCATTGCCTACGTCGTTGCTATCAAGGGACTGGGGCGTTACGCGGAGCTGAAGGAAACGCCCGCGGCCGCCGAACGGTTCATCATCGGGACGCTGACGTCGTTGTTGTGGGCCTGCGCTGTCGCGGGACTCACAGCTGCCTACCTGCTCTGATCACGTAGGGTGGAGCCATGAGTGTTTTCGCAGTCGAGTACGTGTATGGCGCTGAATCCGCAGCCAGCCGGGATGAGTACCGTCCCGCACACCGGGAGTGGCTGAACCAGCTGGTCAGCCAGGGAAACGTCCTTGCATCCGGCCCTTTCGTGGACAATGCGGGAGCGCTGCTGCTTTTCGTCGCGGACGGTGAAGCGCAGCTCAATGAGCTGCTGAAGCAGGATCCTTTTGCCGCTGCAGGTGTCATCTCCGCGGTCAAGACAACGCAGTGGAATCCAGTGATTGGCGTTCTCGCCGAACATGCGGATCGCTGACTGATCGGTAGCGATCAGAAACGTATCCATCCACATCCAGCCAAGAATCTAGCCCTGGAGGACATTTTGACCTCGGTCAACCTCGGAATGCCTGCCGCTCCGCCGCCAACACTGGCACCGCGGCGCAAGACCCGCCAGATCAAGGTGGGTTCCGTAGGGGTGGGCTCGGACTCGCCTATCAGCGTGCAGTCAATGACCACCACGCCCACCACGGACATCAACGCCACCCTGCAGCAGATCGCCGAGCTGACGGCTTCAGGCTGCGACATCGTCCGGGTGGCCTGCCCCTCCGCAGATGACGCCGAAGCGCTGCCCATCATCGCCAGGAAGTCGCAGATACCGGTTATCGCGGACATCCACTTCCAGCCGAAGTACGTGTTTGCAGCCATCGATGCGGGCTGTGCTGCTGTCCGGGTCAACCCCGGCAATATCCGGAAGTTCGATGACCAGGTCAAGGAAATCGCCGCCGCCGCGAAGGCTGCAGGGACGTCCATCCGAATCGGCGTCAATGCCGGCTCCCTCGACCCGCGCCTGCTTCAGAAGTACGGCAAGGCAACTCCTGAGGCGCTCGTTGAATCGGCCGTCTGGGAAGCCTCCCTGTTCGAGGAACACGATTTCCACGACTTCAAGATTTCCGTCAAGCACAATGACCCAGTGGTGATGGTGCGCGCCTATGAGCTGCTCGCTGAGCGGGGCGACTGGCCCTTGCACCTGGGTGTGACTGAAGCCGGCCCGGCCTTCCAAGGCACCATCAAGTCGGCCACTGCGTTCGGGGCACTACTCGCCAAGGGAATCGGGGACACCATCCGGGTCTCGCTCTCAGCGCCTCCCGTGGAAGAAATCAAAGTCGGGAACCAGATTCTGCAGTCGCTGAACCTGCGCCCGCGCAAGCTGGATATAGTCTCCTGTCCGTCCTGCGGCCGCGCCCAGGTGGACGTGTATACCCTCGCCGAGCAGGTGACCGCCGGGCTCGAGGGCATGGAGGTCCCGTTGCGGGTCGCGGTCATGGGTTGCGTGGTGAACGGTCCCGGCGAAGCACGTGAAGCTGACCTCGGCGTTGCCTCCGGAAACGGGAAGGGGCAGATTTTCGTCAAGGGAGAGGTCATTAAGACTGTTCCTGAGGACCAGATTGTTGAGACACTCATTGAAGAAGCAATGAGGATTGCAGAAGAGATGGGCGAAACCGATGGCGAAACTGCTGGCTCGGGTAGCCCCGTGGTTTCCGTCCGGTAAGCACACCCCGGGCGGAGTTGCATTCCGTACCCTGGGCGGGAAAGACACCTGTGATCTCTGGCAGCTGGTGAACACAGACAGCACGGCCAATGTCTTCATGGCTGCGCATCTGGAGGCAGCAGGAACGGCGGCACCTTCGTCGTCCGGCGGTGAAGTGATCGGCGCGTTCCACGATTCACGCATGGTCTCCGCATGCTGGACCGGGGTCAACCTTGTTCCTGTGGGGATGGCAGGTAGCGATGCCGCCGCCCTGGGAACCCTCCTCGGCGAGAGCGGCCGCCGCTTTTCCTCCATTTTTGGTCCCGCGGCTTCCGTGATGGGCATTTGGTCCACGTTGAGTTCCTTCAGCGCGGAGCCGTTCGACGTCCGGTCCGAGCAACCGCTGCTGGAGATCCGGGAGCCGTCGCCGGTGCCGCCCACCTCCACCCTCCGGCATACCAAACCGTCTGAGTTGGAAAAGATCCTGCCCGCATGCGCGGCCATGTTTGAGGAGGAAGTGGGCTACTCCCCGTATGTCGGCGGCGAGGAGCACTACCGGCGGCGAGTGGCCAACCTGATTCGAAGGCGGCACTCGCTGGTGGATTTCGACGACGCCGGCCAGGTGATCTTCAAGGCGGAACTGGGAACGGTTTCGGCCACTACTGCCCAGGTCCAGGGTGTCTGGATCAATCCCGCTTACCGCGGGCAGGGGCTGGGTGCAGGCTATATGTCGGCGGTGGTGAACGAGGCGCTCAAGCTTGCACCCGTTGTCAGTCTCTACGTCAATTCATTCAACACACGTGCCCTGGCGCTGTACCGGACCGTCGGGTTTACCCGGACGGGTGAGTTTGCGACGGTGCTCTTCTGAACCGTTTCGCCGCCGCTCCTCCCCGCCGTCCTGAAAGGTCAACCATGAGGCGTGTGGTTCGTCTTGCCGGCGGATTAACGCTGGTTCTCGCGTTGACGGCCTGCACCGCGGATCCGCCGCGCGGACAGCCGCCGGAACAGCCATCCCAAACCGCGGCGCAAACAGCCGCTCCGGCTTCAGGGACGCCGGCCCCGGCCACATCCAGTCCAACGGCAACCCCTTCTTCCACACCGGGCAGCGGGTCCCGACTGAGCGCCGAACAGCTCGAGGCGGTGCTGGCGGCAGTCAGCGAGGCGGAGTCCCTTAATGCGCAGATCATCGCTGACGCGGAGCTGCGCGCCCTTGAGGAGGAGGGAGCCCGCGGGGCAGAGGACATCGTGGTCACTCCCGAGGAGTGCAACGTGTACGCGGAATCCAGTACGGAGAGCCTTTCCGCTGAAGCCAGCCGCGCAGCGATGACCTTCGCGGGGGAGTCCTCGCTGCAGCCGGACACCGTGAGTCTCTCCGGCCTCGCCTCGGAGGAAGCAGCCCGCACGCAGCTCCGCGCCGGCAGGGACCAGTTGGACGCCTGCTCAGAGTTCACCATGGAGGTGTCCAACCAGGAGATCAGAACCACCGTCTCCGAGGTTGACGTTGATACTGCCGCGGATGAGGACCTTGCCCTGCGCACCACCGCGCGGGTTCCCGGAACCATCCAGGAATCCATTACGGTGCGTGCCGTTGTGGGCAGCACCGTCGTTGACGTTTTGGTGGGCGGCTCTCCCGATCCGGCAGCCGATGCGGCGCGTGCTGAACGCCTCACGGACCTCGTGGCGGCTGAGCTCCGCGCGCGCTGAGCCTGCCTGTCACCGGCAACCCGCCGGACCGGTTAGATTGGTAGGTGTTGTTGCTGCCGCCCTGATCCTAGAACCGCGGCAGAAAGTGCCAAAGAAACGGATTCCAAGCGTGGTCCTTCGACTCTCCACTCTTTTCCTGCGCACGCTGCGCGAAGATCCCGCCGAAGCTGAGGTGGCAAGTCATCGCCTGCTCCTGCGCGCAGGCTACATCCGCCGCGCCGCTCCCGGAATCTACAGTTGGCTTCCGCTGGGCCTGAAGGTGCTCGCCAGGGTGGAGTCCATCATTCGCGAGGAGATGGACGCGATTGGTGCGCAGGAGGTTCACTTCCCTGCGCTCCTGCCGAAGGAGCCTTACGAGGCAACCAACCGCTGGACCGAGTACGGCGAAGGGATCTTCCGCCTGAAGGACCGCAAGGACGCGGACTACCTTTTGGCGCCTACGCATGAGGAAATGTTCACCCTGCTGGTGAAGGACCTGTACAACTCCTACAAGGACCTCCCGCTCAGCCTCTACCAGATCCAGACGAAATACCGTGATGAGGCCCGGCCGCGGGCAGGGCTCCTGCGCGGCCGTGAATTCATCATGAAAGACTCCTACTCGTTCGACATCGACGACGCCGGTCTGGAACGCAGCTATGAGCTGCACCGGGAAGCGTACCTGCGCATTTTCTCCCGGCTGGGACTCGATGTCATCCCGGTCGCCGCGACAGCCGGCGCCATGGGAGGCTCCCGGAGTGAGGAGTTCCTGCACCCTTCCGCAATCGGCGAGGACACTTTTGTAGTGTCCGACGGCGGTTACGCGGCGAACGTCGAGGCCGTCACCACAGTGGTGCCCTCCGAGCTGGATTACGCGGACGCGCAGCCGGCGGAAGTTCGGGATACCCCGGACACTCCGACGATCGAAACGCTGGTTGATCACGCCAACGCCGCGCTGCCTCGGCAGGATCGTCCCTGGTCGGCCGCAGACACGCTGAAGAACGTGGTGCTGGCCGTGGTCCTGCCTACCGGTGGGCGCCAGCTGGTGGTGATTGGTGTTCCCGGTGACCGCAGCGTGGACCTCAAGCGGATCGAAGCCAACATCGGTCTCCACCTGTCCGTCAGCGGAGAGGTAACTGTGGAGGCTGCAACTGATGAGGACCTCAAGAAGCACCCGGGCCTCGTCAAGGGCTACATAGGGCCCGGCCTGAGCCTTGACGCGGCAGTACTTGGGTCGAAGGGCTCCACCGGCCTGACGTTCCTGGTTGACCCGCGCATCGTGTCCGGGACCACCTGGGTGACCGGCGCCAACGTCCGCGGGAAGCACGTCTTCGGGCTCGTTGCCGGCCGGGACTTCACCTGGGACGGGGTGATCGAATCCGTCGAAGTGCGTGTTGGTGATGAAGCTCCTGACGGCTCCGGTCCGCTCCGTACCCAGCGCGGCATCGAAATGGGCCACATCTTCCAGCTCGGGCGAAAGTATGCCGAGGCACTGCACCTCAAGGTTCTGGACCAGAACGGCAAGCTGACCACGGTCACCATGGGTTCCTACGGCGTCGGAGTCACACGAGCGGTGGCCGCACTGGTGGAATCCAACCGTGACGACAAGGGCATCATCTGGCCGCGGAACGTGGCACCGGCTGACGTTCATCTAGTAGCAACAGGCAAGGGTGACGAGGTATTTGCCGCGGCAGAGCAGCTTGCCGGGGAGCTTGAGGCCAGGGGACTGAGTGTCATGTTCGATGACCGCCCGAAGGTCTCGCCCGGGGTGAAGTTCGGCGATGCCGAGCTGATCGGTATTCCGACCATCGTCGTCGTCGGACGCGGGCTGGCCGAAGGCCACATCGAGGTCAAGGACCGCCGTTCGGGCACAAGCGAGAACGTCGCTGTTGTCGACGTCGTCGATCATCTGCATGCGCTGATCAGCGCCTGAGGCGCGTCGATGATGTCCGGGCTGGAGGAGATCCAGCTCTCTACGATCGTGCTTGTCGTGGTAGCCGGCTTTGCCGCGGGGTGGGTCGACGCCGTCGTTGGCGGGGGCGGCCTGCTCCAGCTTCCCGCGCTGCTGATGGTTCCCGGCATCACGCCGGTGCAGGCGCTGGCCACGAACAAGATGGGCTCCATCTTCGGGACCACAACAAGTGCCATCACCTACTTTCGTCGTGCGAGACCGGATCTCCGGACGGCGGTACCGATGGCGCTGGTTGCGCTCGTGGGCAGTTTCGGCGGCGCGATGCTGGCGGCGTTCCTTCCGGCTTCGGTGTTCAAGCCGATCATCATCGTCGCCCTCGTCGCCGTCGCGATCTTCACCGCGTTCCGGCCTACCGTCGGTACCCTGACCAAACTCCGGTATACGGGCCACCGGCACTACGGGACGGCCGGGGCGATCGGTCTGGTCATCGGTTTCTACGACGGCCTGATTGGGCCCGGCACGGGTTCATTCCTGATCATCGCGATGGTCACGCTGCTCGGGTACAGCTTCCTCGGTGCCAGCGCCAAGGCGAAGATTGTGAACATGGCAACCAATTTCGGCGCCCTGGTTTTCTTCCTGCCCAACGGATCTCTGCTGTGGGGGCTCGGACTGATCCTTGGCGGCGCCAACATGGTGGGCGGCTACCTGGGATCCCGGATGGCCATCACCCGCGGCAGCACCTTCATCCGGGTGGTGTTCCTGGCCGTGGTCGGTGCGCTTATCGTGAAGCTCGGTTACGACGTCTGGGTGGAGAATATCCGCTGACGCCGTTCAGGGCGCCGTCAGCCGGGCCGCCGGCGGCAGGTTCTCCAGCGGTTTGCGCAGCAGGTTGCTCGCCACCCAGAGTGAGCGGTCCGCGTCGTCCGATCTGCCTTCCCTCAGGTAGTCCAGCGCGTTATCAACCTCCCGGACCACCGACCAGTCGCGGGCCAGCATCGGATCCAGATCCGCAGCGAGTGCCAGATCCGTGCAGCGATCACGCAGATGGCTGGCAGGGTCAACCGCAGAGAGCTCACTGATCCGGTTCCAGAGCATCGGCGCCACCGCGAACTCCGCATCGCCCAGGAGCGGTTTCGGATCGATCGCCAGAAACTGCCGGGGATCTCCAAGGACCGGCAGGATGTTCAGGTAGTGCAGGTCGGAGTGAACCAGCACATCGTGATTCCGGCGTCGGCCAACTGCGCCGTGCAGCTGGCACACCTCGAGTGCGTACTCCAGCAGCCAACGGTCAAAGGGGCGCCCGAGGGCCTCCCATTCAAGCGGCAGCGTATCTGTCCACTGTTCTGCCTGGTCGGCAACAGAGGGAAGGGAGAACCAGCGGGGATCGGAACCGGCCGCACCAGCCGGAGGAATCGAGAGCCGGCGCATGATCGATCCCCAGATGTCGGTGGTCTCGGCCAGCGGCAACTCAGCCAGGGATGAGTCCCCGTCCAGCCGCTCAAGCAGCAGGACGAAATCTTCCGGCGCACTGTCCAGGAGTCCGACGGCGCCGCGTCCCTCCCACAGTGCTAGCGCGTCCGGCTCCGGAACTGCCTCCGCATGCGGGACGGTGATCTTGAGGACGGCTGGCCGGCCGCCGGCGCGGACAACCGGAAGCACGACGGCGCAGTGACCGCTCCATGGCTCAGCTCCCGGTTCCAGCTCAAGAACCAGATCCCATGTCTCGAGGTAGCGGTTTGCGATGTCAGCCCAGGCTTCCACCCACGCCCTGCCACCCGGCAGGTTCAGCACCTTGCGCACAAGGGTGCGCGGGAGCTCGATGTTGCGTGCGTCCACCCGCTAAGACTAGCTGCCCGGCCCGGACAGCTGCGGGTACTGGTCCGGGTTGATACCGGGAAACGCCTCGGGTTCTCCGCCGGCGGGCACGCTGTCCGCGGATTCAAAGGAATACTGCGCTGTACCGACCAGTTGCCGTAATGCCCAGTCACGCAACGGTCCGCGCCCGCTCATACCGACCAGGTCCGCGTAGGTACCGACCAGCGACTCCTCCAAATCCCGCAAGGCGGGTCCAGGATCAGCCAGGAACACTTCGTCCAGCGCATAGGCCGCGGCCGGCAGGGGCTCAGCGACGCAGTGCCGGGTCAAAACGGCCGAACCCACGGCCGCCGCGGCTTCGTGCTGCGCCATCCGTTGCAGAAGCTGTGCGGGGTCGGCGGAACGGGCCGCAACCACTTCATAGGCGTAGGCTGCACGCTGTTCGGCGAGTACGGCTGTCCGGGCACCGGCCAGGCCGCTAACAGCCGTGAGCGTTGTCTCCGGCGGGCAGGTGGGGGCGTCGTCGTCGTACTGTATCTCCGGAACAGGAATCGCAGGCGGCTCCTCGCCCAGGCTCGCTGCAAGCGTGCGGCTCCGGAGCCACTGGGCAGTCGCAGCCGATGCCAGCACCCGTGCCGGCCCGGCGTCAACCACCGCTGCTGCTTCAAAGGCACCGGTGTAGGAGTTCCTGAGGCCGCTCAGAAGGTCTGCCGGCGTTGGAGTATCCGGCGATGCGGACGGCGATGCAGGTGCGGATGGTGGTGCCGCCGGGAAAGCGGAAGGGGTGGGCTCGGGGGAGCTGGCTCCAGGGCGCAGGGCGATCGCGTGCAACCGGAGCATCCCGGCCAGCGCCGCGTAATCAGGTCCGGCCGGAGGAGCGGCATCTTCGAGAAAGGCGGCGGCTTCAGCGAGGGTCTGCGCCGCTTGCGTTCCCTCGCTGAGGGCCAGTTCGGAGGCGCTCGGCTCAGGCTCCGGGGACCCTCTGCCGATGACGAGCCCGATCGAAGCCACGAGAAGGAGGATCAACAGCAGTATCACCGTGCGGACAACACGCCACACTGCTGCCTTGAAGCCGCTGCCGGTGGAGGCGGAACGGGCCTTCGAGTGCGTCACAACCGATCATCATGCCATGCGGACGACCGTTCCGTGTGCCATTCACCGACCTGTCATAAAGTCGTTAGGGTAGTAGCTACAAGATCATCGAGCGGGAGGCGGCAATGGCGGGTAAATCCGGCAAGCAGAACACTGCTGCAAGGCAAGACACTTCCATACCCCGCCGGAATCCGGCCCCTGCGCACCTCGATGCGGCGGCTGAGGCCGAACGGCTGCGGGAGTTCCTGCGCCCCACAGTGGAACGGCACAAGCTTCTCCTCGAAGACGTTGAAGTCCGCATCGTCGGCAGCCACCGTACCCTCCATGTGGTGGTGGATCTGCCGGATGACGGCGTCGACGGCGTGAGTCTTGACACTGTCTCCGAGGTGTCCCAGAGCGTCTCCAATGCTCTCGATAATGATCCGGGGGATGATGGACGCCCCTACAATCTGGAGGTTTCCTCACCCGGAGTTTCCAGGCCGTTGACCCAGCCACGTCACTGGCGAAGGAATATCGGCAGGTTGGTTGATGTGAGACTTGTCGATGGCGAGGTGCTGGAAGGCCGCTTGATTGATGCTGATGAGACGTCGGTGTCGCTAAAGCCGCTGATGACGGTCAAGAAGGGCACCAAACCGAAGTTCGGGGAAGATCGGGCAATTCCCTACGACAAAATCCGCAAGGGGACCGTCCAGGTTGAATTCGCCCACGCTGATGCCGAGGAATCCGGCGGCAACAATGACTGATTACCACCGCTGGTTGCTGAGGAGGCCCCAATGGACATAGATATGAGCGCTCTGCGGCTACTGGAACGGGAACGCGAGATCCCCCTTGAACTGCTGATCCCCACGATCGAGCAGGCACTCCTTGTTGCCTACCACAAGACCACAGGTGCGCAGGAGATTGCCCGGGCGGAGCTGGACCGGCGGACGGGCCACGTCACCATCTGGGCTACCGAGGTCGACGACGACGGCGTGGCCGTGGGGGAGTTCGACGACACACCGACCGGTTTCGGACGGATCGCGGCGAGCACAGCTCGTCAGATCATCCTGCAGCGGCTGCGCGATGCGGAGGATGACAACATCCTCGGCGAATTCCGCGGTAAGGAAGGCGAGCTCGTGGCCGGCCTTATCCAGCAGGGCAACAACCCCCACATGATCCAGGTGAACCTGGGCTCAGTTGAGGCATTGCTTCCGCCGCCCGAGCAGGTACCCGGTGAAAAATACCTGCACGGTACCCGTTTGCGCGCTTTCGTCATTGACGTCCACCGCGGGATGAAGGGTCCGTCCATCACGCTCTCGCGGTCGCACCCCGGTCTCGTCCGGAAGCTGTTCGAGCTCGAGGTACCGGAGATCGCCGACAAGAGCGTGGAAATCGTCGCGTTGGCAAGGGAAGCCGGCCACCGCACCAAGATCGCTGTGAAGGCACATGTTCCCGGAGTGAACGCCAAGGGCGCCTGTATCGGAGAGATGGGATCACGCGTCCGCGCCGTGATGAACGAGCTCAACGACGAAAAGATCGACATTGTTGACTACAGCGACGATCCAGCCACCTTCATTGCCAGCTCACTCTCGCCGTCGCGGGTTTCATCGGTGACCATCACTGATGAAAAAACCCGCAGCGCCCGGGTGGTTGTGCCGGACTACCAGCTGTCACTCGCCATCGGCAAGGAAGGCCAGAACGCGCGGCTCGCCGCGAAGCTGACCGGATGGCGGATCGACATCGCCTCGGACGCCGCCGGCGCGTGAAGCACCGGGGCTCGCCTCAATAAACCCGCCGATGCGTCATATCGAGATGCTTGGCGCTAGAATGGATAGGGCTTATGTCGTTACGTCATCAACCGGTACGAACCTGTATCGGTTGCCGAAGTCGTGATGACCAAGCCAATCTGGTTCGATGGTCAGCGGTCAGCCGCAGCGGCGTCACTGTCGCCGAGGTGGATCACCGCCGTCAGCTAGCGGGCAGGGGTGCCTGGTTGCATCCCCGACCGTCCTGTGTGGAGCTTGCGCTCAAACGCAAAGCGTTCAACCGCGCCTTTCGTGGTGTCGTTGATTCGCAGAGTGTTGAGCAGTGGCTGCACACACTCCGGGGCACCTCCTGATGGAGGTTCCCCGCACGTACACCGTCCTCCCTGAAAGCGGGTCAGAAAACTGATGGAAACCCGATGAGTACCCAGCGATGAGTGCCCAACGATGAACAATCTGTTGAGCTCTGCAATCAGCGCGTCAGCTGCCCCGGCGGCTGGGGTCTGCAGTAGGAATTAGACGGTTCGCTCCTGACTCGGTGCGGACCGAGACAGGAGAAATGTGGCCAAGGTCCGCGTACACGAGCTCGCCAAAGAGCTCGGAATTACTTCGAAGGATGCAGTAGCAAAGCTGCAGGAACTGGGCGAATTCGTCCGGTCGGCATCCTCAACCATTGAAGCGCCCGTCGTGAAGAAACTTCGCGGCGCTTTCCCGGACGCCCCGGGTAGTGCTGTGGATAAGTGTCAAGCCTTGTCCTAGCGCGACCGCTGCACTCTGCCTTCGTCCCACACAGGAGCTTCCGATTCATACACCTTGCCGTCCTCGCCGAAGACGAGGAAGCGGT
>NZ_JAROKN010000045.1:0-24253 GCF_029455255.1 Arthrobacter vasquezii
TATGCATCCACCGCCAGTACAGTGCCGGTGATTGCTCCGCCTACCGTTGCAAGAGGATCCCCAACTGCCATGGATAGGACCGACGAAACGTGGATGGGAAGTGGGCCGATTTGTCTATAGGAACATCTCCTCCGGCCGCCGCTTTACACGCTGACGCGACCAAGCCGACAGCTTGCTAGGCTCCAGCTATGGCGGGTGAATATTCAAGATTTCATGCAAGGTACTTTGGCCGCTTGGGTGTTGAGGTGGGACTTTTTGTAGCAGTGGATCATCTTCGAAGAGCAGGTGATCTCGAGGACAACGAAGTGGCACTGTATCTCGACGTAGACGATTGGTTCAGATCTGAACTGCCGGCCCCTCCCTTTTACGAAGACGGGAATACGATCGGTGCAGTGACCTGGTTCAAAGATCCACTTCCTGCCGAGATGGTCGATCGAGTTGCTGCACTATGCGGGATCTTGCAGAGCCACAATGTCGATTATCAGCATTCACGATCAGCAGACCCGGGCAGAATCGTCTACGAAGATCCATTCCAGATCGGGGTCGTACCTCACAGCCGTGAATCACCCACTCCGCTTCCTGCGGGAGTGGTGCTCGGACCGACCAGCGCCGGTTCCAAACGCGCCTTCAGTTAGCCACTCCAGACTCGGCACGAGGATGTTCCCGAACTAGGCAACTTGTCTATTAGGAACACCTCCGCACGGCCGCCGCGATTGCACGACACCTGCACACACCACCCCAAACCCCGTGACCGCGCCACCGGCCCCGGTACAGTAACCCAAAAGGAAAGCCAGTTTCAGGGGGAAACCACATGACTCACGCAGACTTCGTCCACCCGGCCCACCAGGTCGCCTACGAGCGGCCCAGCGCAGCCGAAAAAGCCCTCACCGAAGCCATGCCGCTCCGTGCTGCTGCGGCAGGGCCGGTGAACCTCACCTGGGACCGGCCCGCCAGTGATCTTTGGCCCGACACCTAACCAGCAGAACTGCAGCATCCCCGGGCACCGATGAACGGTGATGACACCTGCGAGTGGGGGCCGGCGACCTCCCGCGGGGAATGGACCCTCATGTACATTCGTGGGCTCACCATCAGACAGATCGCTGCAGTGTGCCGGGTTGACTACGAAAAAGTCCGGCTCCACATCCGCTCCCGCGAACGCCGCGACCCGACGATCTCCGGCCGCAGACTGCTCCTGCACGATCGGCCACGGCCGGCCCCAGCATGGTGGACTCCGCCGCAGCGCGAGCCGTGGGAACACAAATACATCCAGCTGCGACACTTCATCCAGCAGCACAACCGGTTCCCCTCACAGCTCTCCGCTGACCAGGAAGAAAAGAACCTTCACCGGTGGCTCCGGCACCAGCGGATCCGCTACACCGACGGACGTATGACCGGAAACCAGTCCCGGCAACTCGACAGCCTCGGCCCCTGGCGGGGCAACGTCATCGGCGACCGGGAGACCCACTGGCGCACCGTCCACAACCAACTGCTGGAATTCATCCAAGACGCCGGGCGCATGCCCCACCGCCAGAACGAGAACGTCACAGAACTGGAAGCCACCCTGGATGTCTGGATCCAAACCCAACGCGCCAAAGCCCGCGCCGGCAAACTCACCCCCGCCAGGCGGAGCGCCCTCGATGAGACCGTCCCGGGCTGGAATACCACGCGGGCCTCGCTACGCTCGGGCTGACACAGCTCACAGGATTTTTGCTGCTGTCCTACGGATTATGTGCTCCCGCTCCGCAGCGTCAACCGGCCAATGGCCGGCTACACCCGCACAGCAATGATGTCCGGCGCTCCCTGCCGGTCGCTTACTTCCTCCCACATTCCCGCCGCGGGTGCTGCCCTACGGGTTGAACCCAGCTCCGTCAGGGGCAAGCAAGCGAGCTTGCCAGCAGGCAAAAAACAACTGGGGAGGGACAAGGACCAAGCAGTACAGCAGTTGACTCTCACTAAAACCACCACGAAACCAAGGACTGAATGTTATGACTCTGACCTACTGGTGAAAGGTCGGTATTCAATTTCGGTGCTATTCGACTTTTTGGTGATGAGACGTCATGGCGGTCTGGACCAGGGTCTGCGCGAGGTGGGCACTCTTTGTGAGGGTGTTGAGTTGGAGTGGTTGGGTGGCAATAGCGCCCTCGTGTAGAAGGAAGAGCTGGGTGGCGAGGGTGGGGGAGTCAGTGCATCCCGCGGTGGTGGCGAGTTCCTGGAACAGGTTCAACAGCCACAGTTTTTGGTCTGTGGCGATGCGGTGCGCGGGGTGCGCTTGGTCGGGGAGTTCGGCTAGCGCGTTGATGAAAGCGCACCCGCGGTTGTTAGTAACGCTCCAAGCTCGTAGTGCGTCGAAGGGGGCGGTCACGGCGGTGACTGGGTTGCTGGTGGCGTCGATGGTGGCGCGGACGAGGCCCCGCCACCGCTGATCGCGTCGTTCAAGGTACGCCGCCACGAGGTGGTCTTTACAGCCGAACTGGTTATATAAGGTTCGCTTGGTGACGCCGGAGTGCTCGGCGATCAAATCCACGCCGACTGCTGTGATTCCGCGGCTGTAGAACAGCTCTTCTGCGGTGGCGACAACTCGCTGGCCCGCTGGGGTTATGGGCCGTGGTCCCTGCATTAGACGCTCCGTAACTGATCGGGGTAGCGTGGCTAGGTATACAGATCAGTATACCTACTTGGGAGGGTTGATTTATGAACATACCCACGACGATGCGCGCGGCGCGGATTGCAAAGCACGGAGGGCCACAGGTTCTGGAGTTGGTTGAGGTTGCGGTTCCGGACCTCAAGGCGGGAGAGGTCCTGGTTCGTGTGGCTTCGGTAGCCCTCAATAACACTGATCTGTGGACGAGGGAGGGTGCCTATGGGCGCCCGGGAAACCCGGAGGCACGGTCGGGGTGGCGGGGTCCTATTGATTTCCCTCGGATTCAGGGTGCTGATGTGGCCGGTCACGTCGTGGCAGTGGCCGAAGATGTTGAGAAGAACCTCATCGGGCGCCGCGTGGTCGTCGACCCTGCGATATACGACGCCGATGGGCCAGACGCGAACCCTGTAGGGCTGATGGGCAGTGAACGCGACGGTGGTTACGCGGAGTATGTGAGTGCTCCAGCGGTTCGCGTGCATGACGTGATGGATTCTCCGTTGACCGATGATCAGCTCGCGTCGTTGCCGACCGCTTACGGTACGGCCCTGGGCATGATCGAACGGGGCCAGTTGCGGGGAGGGGAGACGGTCCTCATCTCGGGGGCATCAGGTGGTGTGGGCCTTGCGCTAGTGCAGATTGCCCGGGCGCGCGGTGCGAGGGTAATCGCGATCAGTAGCGGATCCAAAATCGATGAGGTGCGGGAAGCAGGAGCGCACGAAGTCGTGGATCGGGGGAGTGAGATCACTGAGCAGGTCCGCAGCGCTACGCCGGAGGGCATTGACGTTGCTTTCGATGTCGTCGCTGGTGACCTCGTGGGTGAGGGGTTGCCGCTGCTGCGTGAAGGTGGTCGGTGGGTGATTGCCGGTGCGCTCGGGGGATACGAGGTGAGCTTCGATGTCCGTCGTCTTTACCTGCATAATGCTCAGGTCATTGGCTCCGCGATGCACACGCCTACGCATTTCGCCCTTCTTATGGATCTAGCCCGGCGGGGTGAGATTCAGCCCGTCATCGCCTCGACATTTCCTTTGGACCAGGCCGCTCAGGCGCAGGAAGAACTCGCTCGCCGCCGACACGTCGGCAAGATTGTCGTTCACCCCTAGCCCTCAACACTGCGGATGCTGGTGTCGAGGAGGGGCGTACGTGGAGAGCTTCTGGACCTTCGTTTGAGATGGCTCCTCTAATGCCCGGGTCAGGGTTGGTTTTCAACTCGCAATTTGGGGTAAATGCTCCATCTTCGGCCTGCGATGTCGGCCCAGCGGCTGGCTGCGTAGGGGCCGATACCGGTGAGGTCGCAGAGCGGCCCAATGGGGATATGGCCGGCGAGGTTGACGAGGCCGGCGTTGCGTAAAGGAGTGGCTCTCACCCCGTGCTGGGCGAAGGAGGCACTAATCGTTTTGGGGGCAAGGTGGTGCCCGGTCAGGACAGAGGGATACAACCAGCGCGGGGAGTTGGGTGTGTGTACGAGTGCTGCATCTTGTTGCTGTTCGAGGATGAGTGCGGCCAGATGCGGTGGTAGTCGGACGGGTGATGTCCCGAGGTGGACGTAGAGCTGTTCCTGGTCCCTGTAGAAATCATCCTCGGTAAGCGCGACGACTCGGGTGAGTTCCTGACCGTAAAGGCCGATGAGGAGACCGGCCGTCCGGACGCGCAGGGGAAGGACCGGATCCGTCTCCAATCGCTGAATCGTCTGGTGGTAGTCGGTCTCTGATAGGCCAGCGGAAGGGAAGATGGTGCGGGGAAGCTCAAGATGAAGATGAGGCAGGATCCGGTTGGTGGCACCCCATGTCAGAAACCCTGCCAGCAGTGTCGGTATCTGTGGGTGGGTCACCACTAAGTCGTCCAGGGTCGATTGCTTCACCTCGCCAGGAAGGATGCCGTGTGCACGGAGGTAGGTCAGGAAGGTGCTGGCTGCACGCACTTTTTGGCGAGCAAGCCGGGTTGTTGAGGATTTAATGGGTGCGCGGTGTGCCATGCGCTGCAGCTTCTGTCCGACGTGCCATCGGACGTATGGTTCCAGCACGGCGCGGTCCGCTACGAGGGCGTTGGCTAGGAAGTGCGCGCACCACTGGTCGAAGCGCTGCAGGATTTCGTCCCTGGGCTGGAGTAGTCCGGCTGCGACGAGGAGGGTGCGGACGTAGTGGACGCCCTCGTTCTGGGGTAGTTCGTCGAGTGCGGTGTGGTGCACTGCGATTTCGTGGTTGGCGAGGCGCTGGATCAGTCGGGCTGACGGGTTTCTCCTGGCCCAGTTGTTCACGGAGTCCACGGTGAGCGATGACATCAGCTGATCCCGTAAGGGCCTGAGCGATTCATTGACTGTGCCGTGTCGATCGGTGATCAGAAACAGGCTTCGCTTCTCGAGAACGCAGGCCCGGCACGAACGGCGGTCCGGCCTGTGGTCGAGTCCCGTGGCCGGGCATAGGCGAGGGGCAGGGGTAGACACCTGGTATTTATGCGGTTCAGTAGTGGGGTCGTTAGTGTGTTGGGCGGCGAATGATCGCCGGTGTGGGGCGCAGGTCACCAATCGGTTGCATCCGTGGGATCTCACCTGATGCTGTGCGCTCGGTCGTGGTGGTGCGCGTGTCGGCTCTGCTGAAACTGATGAGGTCGTTTGGTGTGCAGTTGAGGATGTCGCAGAACGCAGCGAGGACCTCCAGGTTCAAGCGTGTTGGTGTCGAGGTGACGAGCCGGTAGACCTGCTCCCGGGATAGGGAGACGCCTCGCTCGGCCAGGAGCGGGACGAGGTCCGTGGTGTGGAAGAGGCCCTTGGTGGCCATGATCTGGCGGATATTCCAGATGATGTCATAGGCGCCGGTCATGGTTTGTGTCCTTTGCTCTGGGGTCCTGACACCTTCGCGAGGGCGGCGGTGAGGACGCGGTTTTTGTAGTCGTTGCTGACAGATGTGTAGATGGCGGTGGTGGAAGCGTAGGAGTGCCCGACTTGTTCCTGAACGAAGCGCTCGGGATAGCCGTACTCGATCAGGTGGGTGACGTAGGAGTGTCTGAGGCTGTGCAGGGTCAGGTTCTTATCCAAGCCGACCTCATCCCGCAGCAGACAGAACCTGCTGTCGATATGCCGGATGGACATCCGGGACTGCCGCTCGGTCACCCAGAGAGCATCGGAGCCGTTTGCGGTGAACAATGGGCGGGCCTTTTCGACCCATTGCCGCAACCCTTCCAACGCCCAGTCGAACTCCGGGACGGCCAGGACGGTGCGGCGGCGCGGCGGACCGCCTTTGAACGCTTTGCCGAACCTGACATGTAAGGTGCCGTACGTCCCCCATTGGGGGCTGTAGGGATTTGAGTGCAGATCGCTGAGGTCGAGCATCCTGGCCTCGGTGCGCCGCAATCCGAAGGCGTAGACCGTCTTGAAGAACTGGGCGTCACGCAACGCCCCCAGGGCGCCTTTCTTACCCGCCTGGGTGATGCGGTTGACTGCGGCATCGGCGTGGTTGAAGAATGCCTCGAGCTCGTCGTAGGTGAACGGCCGCCGTGAGGGTCGGGCCTCGAACTCGGCAAGGTGCCGGTGGGTGTTCCACTCATGGCATATCTGCACCGGGTGTGTGCCGAAGGACTCCTGACACTGCTCTGCCCATCCGTACCGGGGGTCCGTGATGAAGGAGCAGAACTTCTTCACCTTGTGGTGGTAGGTGCGCAACGTCGTGTGGGACAACGGGGTTTTCCCGGACAGGAGTGAGGCTGTGAAGTCCTCGACGTCCTCAGGACGCCACAACCACGGGTACTCACCCGTGACCGATGCGAACCGTCGAATGAACGTCACGTTGTTATGGACCGTTAGTTGGCCCAGACCGCGGCTGAGTTGCTGACGTTCCCAGCCCGTCAGCATGCCGTCGAACATTGCTGCAGCGGGATCTATGTGTACTACAGCAGAGGTGCTGCTTATGTTCACTGAACTGGGGGAGAAGCTCAACGTAATTCCCTCTCCCATGGCCGACACCTGAAGCATCATAGTACTTTGAAAAGCATCAAAACTGCATTTGATGCAACATAGAAGGAGTGAGGTGCTCGTTTTGGGGGAAGCGGGGTTGAGTATGAGTCCCCAGCAGCCCCTTTGAAGGCTGTAGCGGGTGTCGAGTATGCAGGGTGAGACCACAGTGCCAGTCCACCGGGCTCACTATCAGCCCAAGACCTCGCCACTGTGGGGGTCAATCGCGCTAGCTATAAGGTCAAAGGAGTCTCGGTGATGCAGGAGAAGAAACATAGCCTCGTTATCTACATCAAGCCCACCGGGTGCTTTGGGTGCGACAAGACGAAGCAGCTGTTCACCGCAGCCGGCGTGACGTTCACCGCCGTGGACATCACCACCAACACGCACGCCCTGGAGTACGTCACCGGTGATCCTGCAGACGGCGGGCTCGGTTACTCCCAGGCACCAGTCGTCGTGTATGACAAGGGCGGCAGTGAAGACCACTGGTCAGGACTGAACCCCACCAAGATCAAGCAGGTCATCGCCCTGGATGCCAGCGAATAAAACGTACCCAAGAACTGACTCACTCAAACACTCATTTACTCAAATACTCACCGCAGCAACGACAACACCACAACCACCACGAGAGGCAAGTTGATCATCATGTCAGGCGAAACCATCATCACCGTCATTGGGAACCTCACCGCAGACCCCGAGCTGCGCTTTACCCCGAGTGGATCCGCGGTAGCGAACTTCACCATCGCCTCCACGCCGCGCACGTTCGATCGGCAGTCCAATGAATGGAAGGACGGGGAAACCCTGTTCCTGCGCTGCTCGGTGTGGCGTGAATCGGCTGAGAACGTCGCTGAAACCCTTACCAAGGGAACCCGTGTCATCGCCCAGGGCCGGCTGCGGTCCCGCTCCTATGACACCAAGGAAGGCGAGAAGCGCACCGTGATGGAGCTCGAGATCGACGAGGTAGGCCCGTCACTCAGATTCCAGACAGCGAAGGTTAGCCGTGCACAGCGCACCAGCGGCAACGGTCAGGGCGGGGGAGGCCAGACGCCAAACCAAGGCGGACAACCCGACCCGTGGGGAGCTCCGGCCAGCAGCAGCAACAGCGGATGGGGCAACGCGCCCGAAGCTGCCGAGCCGCCCTTCTAGGAGCAGATCTAGCAGAGTAGTAGGAATAGTATTACTACTATTCCTACTACTCTACTACTAATGGAGTTCACATGGTCGACACCGCTTCTGCAACACCACCGGCCCCCACGACGTCTGCCGGTTCGGGGACCTCGCCGAAGGAGCGGGTGTATGCCGCGGCGGAGAAGATCAGCGCCGATCGCAACCCGACGGTCTCCAGCGTCCGGGAGGCCGCCGGAGTAAGCAATGCCGATGCGACCCGGTATTTGAAGGTTTGGCGTGAGGAGAAAGCAGCCGCGGGCTCACACATCGCCGCCACCCCGCAGCCGCTGCTGGAGCAGGCAGCCAGGCTCGCCGGCTCCGTGTGGGCCGATGCGGTGGCCCTGGCCGGGGAGCAGCACGCCGCCGTGGAAACCCGCTGGGCCAAGGAAAGCCAGGACAAGGACGCCGAGCTGGCCGAACTGGTCACAGACCTGGATAGGATCACCACCGAGCACGCCACCGAAACCGCGGCACTGAAAGCCGAGCTCACCGCCGCCGCCGAACGGGCCGCCGCCTCAGAGGCCCGGGCAGTCCAGGCAGAGGAGACCGCCACCGCTGCACGCGCCGAAACCGGCACCCTCGCCAATGACCTCGCAGCCGCCCGCGCCCGCGCGGAGACCCTGCAGCAAGCCCACGACGCCCTGATCCAACGCATCACCCCGCAGGACACGAAGAAACCCCGTAGCTAACCAATGGCTAGCCGCCGGCCGGCAGGGGGCTGGATTCGACGGATCCCGCAGGGAAGAGAGGGGGACGGTTATGAGTAAGCGGAAGCCCTCGTCGTTCACCCCGTACTTCACCCAGGCGGATGCTGACCAGGTACGTGCAGCGTTTCTATCCACAGGGCCCGCCGAGGGGTACGCGTCCGTGGCAGACTTGATCGAAGCAGCGGTACTCAAAGAAGTCCGCCGCCTGCAGCGCAAACACAACAACGGGAAACCCTGGGAACCCGTACCACCGGGCGCGCTGCGCACCGGCAGGCGAAGCCGCGACGAAGAGAGACACCGCGCTGAATAGATTTCCTTTCGCGGGAAAACAAGAAAGAAACAGGGGTCGGGAGCTGTGTGGTGCAGCCCCCGGCCCCACCTTCATCTCTGAGGACAACCATTGACTAAAAGCCAAGACAACCCCGCTTCCTCACCATCAAAGACGTCGCTGTGGCGCGGTCTATAGAACCGGGAGCCGGTGGGCAGCAGAGAGTAAAGCGCGCGCATCTAGTTGATCTGCTCCCCTTGAGCTGGAACACCGCATCGGCCTTCAGCAGAGGGAAGGGTTCTCGGACCCACTGGCGGAAACGTGCGCAAGCGGTGATGACGTTTCCCATCTTCGTGCTCCTCTTTCTCATATACATGCCGGCGGGAGACGTGATCACCACGCCGTCGCGCGATGCCGTGATTCTCTTGACAGAGGCCAGGAACACTAAGAAGACCCTGCAACGTGTCGGGTCCATCGTCATCGTCTTCTTCGGAGCCCTATTCGCGTTCGTTATCTGGCTGTTCTCTCTGACGGGTCTGAATGATTCAGTGGAACCATGGGTTGGCTTGCTGTGGCCGCTTTGGTTCGTGATCGGACTTCTACTCATCGCGTCTTCAATCGGCGGTGGCGGGAGTGCCTCGGTCTTACTAGAGGCGCTGGCGACGCGTCCGCGAGGCTCCTATTGGGTGGCGCAAGCCCTCGCGTCCACGCCCGGTGCTCAGTGGCGCGGTCTGGATTTCGCGAAGGCCGCGATCGAGGCCTTCGTCCCCGTCGGGATTCCAGTCGTTGCAACTGCAGCGTCGGAGAAGATTGCTGTGATCTATGAACGGTTTGGATTTGTCCGACGGAAGCCTGGGAGCCTGAATCTGACTCGCTGACTTCTAGGCCGCCCCTGATGATCGATCCTCGAAGCGGAGGTGCCAGGCTGAGAATCGAAAGACATGCTGCTCGATTCTCAGGATCTTCACGCCGCCTATTGAGCTAAGGGGTAACCGTGGGTAGCGGCGGATTGAGCGGTCCAGGCTCGAGAGTGCATTGCGGCACGTACACCAGTACCGCCGAAGCAATCCAACGAGGCATGGAACTCACTGACGAGAACGCTGAGTAGGGGGTTTGTTTCTACTCCTCGGTGGGTGGGGCGGGTGTCACGGCGTTGCGCCATACCCAGCCTTCCCTGTGGATTCTGACTTTCGGTTCGAAGAACCAGATACGGATCGCCGTCGCAGTCCACGCCGTGGCGTTGGCTTGCACGAGATAAGCCTGCGAGGGATAGCGGATCCACGCATACACTCGCCGAGCAGGAGTGAACTCATGGGCCCGGTGGTGCTCCAAATCGAGTTCCGCCTCGGTCAGCATCACCGGTTCTTCCCTCATCACAAAACGCTCAATCCACTGATCAAGCAGCCTGTCATAGAAGGCGCGGTATCGTGCGTTTTCACCCGTGACTTACCCGCCTTTCCCTACCGCAGGAGCGGTATGCCCACGGAGAACGCCCATACTGTTCTCATAATTAATCAGTACACTTAGTAATGCGCACCGACGGGTGCGTTTGAGGGCCGTCCGAGACTGCGGTTCTCCGGTGCCGGCGGCCGAGCTTCCCCCAAGCTCACAGTCCGCCGGCACTGCGTATTTAAGTTCCTACCCTTTAAATATATTAGAACATGTGTTCTATCACAGGGTGGCGGTGTTTTCTCCTGTTGAAGGGGATAGCTCCGCCGGTGCCGGCGAAAAATCAGGGTGCGATTCAGGTTTCGACATCAGTTGATGTTGATGTTTTGGTGGTCGATTCGGCTCTGGTTTGTAGGGCTGAGAAAAGTTCGGGTGGTGGGCACTGTATTTGAGCCGGTAAGTCGCCGAAGGGTTTATGACGACTCTGCCGCCCTCCCACAATCGAAGCTGCATTGAGTGCATACCTGAACGTATGGCTGGGCCTAAGCACAGAAGGAAACCTGATTGGAAGCGCCGGTTTCGGGGCTTCCTGCTTCAGCGTTTGATTGTGGGTTTGGACGCGGCTATCGGTGCGCTGGCCGGGGCTGGCGTGCTGTGGGTACTGTGCTGGCTGACCGGGTACTGCCGATAAACCGTTGCCAGCGGGTCGCGGAGAGGCGTGACACTGTTGGTCTCACAAAAAACGGAAGGACCCGTACGAAACGGGTCCTTCCTAACTCCTGTGTCCGTAGGGGGAGGCTTTCGCCCGCAAGTCCTACAGCTCGTAGATTTATAGTAGCTTTTCAGGGGTGACCTCGGCAACCGGACTCGACCTCGGAACCTTGCAGTCCGTGTTGTCTCATCCACGGTTGACGACTTATGAGTACGCTGCTGGTTATGATCCTGATCGTGCGGTGAGTCTCTACATGTGGAATGCGCAGGTCGCCTCGGCCCTGATGTTCCCGATGCATTTCGCGGAGGTGGCGACGCGTAACGCGGTCGTCGACGCGATCGAGGACGTGTATGGTCCTAACTGGCCGTGGGAGCAAACATTCGAGCGGAGCCTTCCTACTGCTCGGAACGGATTCGACTCTCGCAGGGAACTGATCCAGGTCCGGCAGGCTCAACCCACAGCAGGGAAAGTAGTTGCGGAACTGAAGTTTGTGTTCTGGCAGAAGATGTTTACCCAGCGCTTTGATGTCCGGTTGTGGGACGGACGGTTGTTGGGGCTTTTTCCCAACTCGGGCATGACCGGTGATGCTCAACTGCGGACGCGGATCTACGCTGATCTTGAAGTAATTCGGCGCCTGCGGAATCGTATGGCCCACCACGAGCCCATTTTCTACCGAAACCTTACAGTGGAGCTGGCCCAGGTGCTGGACCTTGTAGAGCTCAGATCCATGCGCCTGGGCGATTGGGTGCGTTCACACGAGCAGGTCACCCCGCTCCTCCCACGAAAGCCCTGAAACATCGGATTTCTCAGAATCCGCCCCTGTGGCCTGCCGGGTGGAGAGCTGCTGGCGGTGCTTTTGTCACGGGTTCCCGGTGTGGGATCCGTTGCTGCCATCCGGTTCGCGTCCCTCGTTCCCGGAGGTGGTGAGGAACCGGGCAGGATCGCCGGACGCGCGGGCTCCGGCGTCAACCCATGCTTTGAACGCTGTCGGATTACGCCGCTCGATCTCATCCAGGCACGCTCCGCGGAACAGTGCCAGCTGTCCCAGGGTGGCAGCGTCCCGGGCTTCCCGGACGGGAAGGTATGTGCTGCGCCACGCCCTGCACAACCCGGCATCGCTGAGCTCGTGCACGGACTCGGACACGGGCATACTTTTCGCTCCCGGGCGGCCAGTGTGAACGGATGAATGGTGCTCCCGGTCCGGGGCCGGGCTGGCCGGTACACCTGTCGATAAGTCTGTTGACCAGGTGGCATGGTGGATCCTGCGGAGCGCCCAGGGGGAAGTGACTGCCATGATGACGAGCAATAACAGGGTGAAGGAGCCCAGCAGTGTGCTTAGCCCAGCTATTCCCAGCATGGCTAGGGTTCCGATTCCGGCGTGAGTGGCGACCGCGGCCACCGATCCAGCGGATTCGCTGTTCCCGGTGCGATGCCCGTAATGCCGGCGCAGCATGAGAGCGAGGGCACCGGCTGCGGAGCCGAAAAGCGCAAGCAGGATCAGGCCTAACCAGGGGAGGCTGATGGTACTGATTCCGGTGCCGATGATTGCGGTGAAGAGCCATCCGGTCATCCAGAGGCGGCGGTAGGTTTTCATTGTTCCTCGCGAGACAAGGCCGGTTGCCCTGCCGGACCCATCACAGGGTCCTGCAGAACAACCGGCGTTGTTGGATACTTAGGGGCGAATTAGCCGCCGAGCCCGCCAAACCCGCCGCCGAGCTTGCCGAGCAGGTCCTGGGGGTTGATGCCGAACTTGTCCAGCATTCCCTTGTCCTGGTCGGTGTCGACCTGGTCGGGGAGTTCCTGTTGTGCCTGGTCGGCTTTGTCGTGGTCTCCCCGGTTCTTCAGCAGGTCGATGATCTGTTGCTTGTCAATGTTCATGGTGTGCTGCCTTTTCTTCACGTGTAACTAATGGGGTTGCTGGTTAGCGGTTGTCGACGAGGTTGGCTTTGTCGACCTTGCGGTGGAAGTGCATGCCGGCAAGCCCGCCGAGGATCGCTCCGATGAGGGCGACGACGACGGCGATGACCGCTGAGATGATTCCCGCGGTGGTCATGTTCTCCGCGTTGGGGATCTGCGGGAAGCTGTTCAGCTGGGCCAGGATGTTGAACTGGGATCCGGCGATGGCGCCCAGGATGCCCACGATGATCGCGATGACGATCGCCCAAACCCAAACCGCGATGCCCTGCTTCATGCCGTTGAACCGTGCCATCCGCCCTGCGACGTAACCGCCGCAGTAGTAGGCGACGAACAGGATCACTCCCAGGATGATTGCCCCGACAATGCCTGCCTGTTGTGGATCCTGAGTGGCCTGGCTGGCAACGTCCGTGTTGGTCACGTTCCCCACCACGGCGCCGAGCGCTGCGGCCAGCGCGGTCAGCAGGACAGCGGTGCCGGTGGCAGTGAGCCAGCCGAAGAACGCCGAGCCGATCTTGACGCCACCGAACTCTTCCTTTTCCCGTTCCAGCAGATGATCCCGCTGGTCCCGGTCCACGTCTCGGTGCTTGTTGTGGCCCTGGTCGTCGTTGTCATCGCTGCGGGCCGATCCTGCACTGGTGCTCATAATGCTCTCCCTGAATTACTGATCCTGGTACTCTTCCGCGTCGCTTAGCGGCCGCGGGTGGTGTCGATGTCGTCGGTGTCGATTTGTTCCTTGCGGACTTCCTCGTTGACGGTCTGCTCCTCGGTGACGGTTTCCTTGTCCAGGCGAACCCGCTCAACCGGTACAGTTTCCTTCTCCACGACGGGTCGTTCCTCGTGAAGGACAACTTCGTGTTCTTCGTCGCTGATCGCCGGCCCAGCCGTTGCCTCGTCCCGGTTGGCGTCGGTGATCGGCTCACGCTCGACACGGACCTCTTCACGCTGAACAGGAACCGTCTTCGTGACGTTCTCGGTGACGACGAACTTCCGCAACCGGGCCCGGCCTGCTTCGTGACGCTCGGTGCCAACGCGCAACTGCTCCTCGGAGCGGGTCATCGCGTCATCGGTGGTCGGGCCCGATGTGTCGTGACCGACCGCCCCACGATCAGTGTTCCGGCTGGTGTCGTAGTCAGTTCGGTCGTAGTCCCCGGTAGTGCCCGTGGTGTAGCTGTCGGTGAGACCGTAGTAGCGGTAAAGCTCGGCTTCTTCCTGCTCGCTGAGGTGCCCGTCGGGTGCGACGTTCGGTGCGTCCTTGACTGTTGACTTGTCGTAGGCGACGCGGACGTCGTTACCTTCCAGTGACGCTCCTTCCAGGGGTGCGAAGGATTCGTTGGAGCCGAAGAGTCCGGTGTTGATGGTGACCCAGCTCGGGTTGCCTGTGTGGTCGTCGACGTAGATCTGGCCGACCTTGCCGATCTTGTTGCCGTCGTTATCGAGGACCTGACCGCCGGCTTCGAGGATCTGGTTGATGTTGTCCTGGGAAATCATGGTGTTCTCCTTGTCAGTGATGGTGCAGTCGATGCTGCGGAGGGAGGGTATGCGATCGGTGGGTTAGACGCGGTGGGCGCCGGATCCGTCGTTGGCCTGGCTCTTGGCCTGCTCCTGCTGGGCCTTGCTCTTGAGCTGCTCCTTCGCGGAGGGTGAGTTCTGGGCTTCGGCCTTCACCTTCGGGGCTTCTTCCTCAGCTTTGTTGAGGTAGGTTTCCCAGCGCTGAGACATGGGTTTGATCAGCCCGCCGCCGACACCGACGATGATGACGCCGACAATCGCGGACAGTACCGCGATGAGTATCGGTGTGGTGACCGTGGTGGCGATCTCGACCTGGTTCAGGGCCGCGATGATGCCGATGCCGAGGATGAAGATACTGGCGATGTTCGCCAGAACCTTGCCGTACGAGAGGCCACCCAGGGCGTTCTGGATGAGGCTCTTGACCGCTGCCGCGATGGCGGCGGCGATGATGACGATGATGATCGCGACGATGATCTTCGGCAGGAACGCGATAATGCCACGGAGCAGGTCGCTGACCGGGTTTGGTCCGAAAACTCCGAAGGCGAACTGCAGCACGAACAGCACGAGCGTGTAGTAGAGGATTTTCGCGATGATGTCGCTGGCATCCAGAGAGGATTTCGCCAGCGCCTTCTTCACTCCGCCGCGCTCAACCGCACGGTCGAATCCGACCCGTTCCAGGAGCTTGGACAGGGCTTTGGAGATCGCTTTGGCGATCAGTAGTCCCACGATCAGGATGACCAGGAACAGCAACAGCTTCGGAACGAATTCAACGACGGTGGCTAGACCGCTTCTGAGAGTTTCTTCCACAAATACCTCCAGGTGAACGAATGCACATCTTCAGTGGGTTATCGGCCTCCCCAGTGGCCGTGCGTGAGCTAACCGTAACCACAAATAGTCCAATTAGAAAGCATGCTTATTACCAGCCTGCCAAGGGAAATCACTGGTTTTGCCCGGTTTCATGCGGATCAAGCGGCTCCTGGTTGTTGCATTAATTGGGGGAGGAGCAGCAGGAGCTGGTCACGTAATCCTTCGCTTCCGGCCAGTAGTGAGCGTTCAATTTCCCGGCCCATCCGTAGGACGTAGTGCCCGTGGGCGGTGACGCGGACCAGCCGGTATCTGGTGTCTACCGGTGAGCGGTACGTGTGTACGTGGCCCTGGTATTCGAGCCGGTCCAGGGTGCTGCCGATGGTGGGTGTGCGGACGTAAAGGGCTTTGGCCAGCGCGGCCTGATGAGAGACCGGGTCCGCCGCTGCTGCCGCTAGGGCGAGGTAGCCGGCGTAAGTGATGCCCAATTCGGTCAGCCGCTGGTTCCAACTGTGAGCGAGCAGCCGGGACGCGTGGGCGAACAGTTCGCGTGTCGACTCCGTGGGTGACTCCGGCACTGCTCACCTCGCTCTGAACGTTCCTAGTTCGGGTAATTGGTCAGCCTACTTACCTTTTTGCTTGCCTGTACAACGCTTCACCATCTGAAACCGCCTCGTGCTTACCCATGAGGCGAGTGGGCTTTCTGCTGGGGAGCGGGAGGGAGGGCGTAGGCTGGCCGGATTGCAACGAGCTGTAAATGAGTGACTGGGCTGTGAGGAGGAACTGGTATGGGAACGGACCGGGACAGCAACACAGAGCACTCTTCGACATCAGAAAATGGGTCCGCCGGCGACAAGGACGACCTCGCGGTCCGGTTGAGCGAACTCGCCCGTGAGCTGCAGTCAGAGCAAACCCCCAATGACATCCTTGAAGATCTAGTCCGCGCCGCGGTGCAAATCATCCCCGGCGTGGATGAAGCATCGATCAGTATGATCATCGAGCGCAAACAGGTCGAATCGCGGGCTCCTACCAGTGACCTTCCCGTGCAAGTCGATGCGCTCCAAATGGAGGTTCGGCAGGGCCCTTGCCTGGATGCGGTGTTCAAGGAGCAAACAGTCCTGGTATCGGATACCAGCAGCGACCCCCGCTGGCCCGAATTCGGGAAGCGCGCCTACGCCCTCGGCGCCAGAGCATGCTCTCGTTCCAGCTCTACGTTGAGGGGGACAACCTTGGTGCATTGAACCTGTACGGACGTGAAACCGGGGCTTTCACCGAGGAATCAAAAAACACGTTGGTTTACTTGTTGCCGCTCACGCCGCCGTGGCCTTCGCCGACGCGCAGAAAATCGGCCAGTACCAACAGGCCATGGACACCCGGGACCTGATCGGTCAGGCCAAAGGCATCCTGATGGAGCGGTACAAAATTACCGCGCAGCAAGCGTTCGTCATCCTGACCAAAGCCAGCTCCCTGAGCAACGTCAAGCTGCGCGACGTCGCCATTCACCTGGCGAGCACCGGAGAAATCATCACCCAATAGTGCCTTCGGTCAGGACGGCGGCAGGAGATTGTCGAAGCGTTCCTGTGCCGGGCGGACATCCTGTGAGGTACCACCGGAACGCAGGATTGTGTCTATCTCCATGTCCAGGAACTCCAGTTGGGCCAGTAGCTGTTCACCTGTGCCGTCGCTGCGTAGCGCCTGGATCGTTCGCTCGTTGGAATAGCTCATCCTTCGGATACTCCGTTTCGGGCTCGGTCGAGTCGGTCATCCAGGTCTTCCAGGTCATGCACGGCTGCGCTGAGCAACCGCTGCGCATCCGCTGTCCGGAAAGTATCCGAACCAGGTACTGAGGCCACCCGTTCGCACACAACCCGTGCAGCCAGTACGACGCCGACGAGATGTGGGCGCGCTGACTCCAAATCAGCCAGATGCTCCGCAGGACTCTTAGCCGTGGAGTCTGGCGCAGCATCCTGTGCGTGGCGGGTGAGTGATTCCACCTTATGCCTCGCCCAGGCAGGTTTGTATCCGCTGCAGTCCGGCTCTGATGCGTGCTTTGATCGTTGGCAGTGGCGCGGACAGTCGTTCGGCCACTTCGCGGTAAGTCAGACAGTTGTAGTAGGCCAGATCGATTGCCTCGCGCTGCCGAGGAGAGAGCGTATTCAAGCACTGGAGCACGGTTTCGGCCTCAATTCTTCCGGTGACGGTTTCAGCCACGACGTCGTATCCCGGGCTGTGGTTGGCCGCGCCCCAACGTGCTTCCCTGTTGCTCCCGTTCTGCTCCAACCGGACTTTATCCACGGCTTTGCGGTGCGTGATCGTCATCAACCAGGTCATGGGACTACCAAGTGTCGGGCTGTATTTGTGTGCGTCCTTCCACACAATCAGAAAGATTTCCTGCGCCGAGTCCTCCGCCATGCCAGGATCAACAACGATCCGGCGGGCCAGGCCGTACACCCGGTGCGACGTCAACTCATAGAACGCAGTGAACGCCTCCCGGTCACCCTGCGCTACGCGCACAAGCAGCCCGGCCAGAATCTCCTGATCCTGGCTTGCCAGGCCACCATCCTGGGTTGAGGGCTGATCCGTTGCGCTCAGCGGTGTGTTCCGGTGTCCGTGTATGACGGGTTTCCCTTTGCGGTAGCTCGCCGTGCGGTCAGACGGGAAAGTAGCGAACGGTCAGGGACGGTAACCGAGGCCGCCCTTCGAAAGAAGATACCCCACGCCTTGCCGGTCCTGCTCGGGTTACGACAGGACGCCGCTGTGATACCAACGAGAAACGATCCGTTATTGGCCCTGCACCCGTGGGTTTCTTGAGACCGTGCCCCGGTGACGGGGGTGAGCCGGTAGACTGGGGGTGAGGTTCAGCAAAGAGCCGACAATAGCTACGCCGACATGGTTGCTAGTTTTTGTTTCCTTTGCATGCTTGACCGGTGCTCCGGGTATGGAAATTATCTTCTGATGCCGCTCTGGCATGACAGAACCGGGGCCCCCTGCAAATGAGCAGCGATCTCACCGATTCGCGCACCAACAATGACCTTCAAGACGCCGTGCTTAATTCCACGGACGTGAGTCAGTTCCTCGATGAACTCTGCCGTCACGCTGTGCGCTCCCTGAGCGACGGAGAGGACGGAGAGCAAGTGCTCTGCGGGATCACCCTGCTGCGCGACCGGAAAGCCGCCACCGTAGCGAGCAGCAGCGAACACGCCCGGAACATGGACGAAATCCAGTACAGCTTCAACGACGGCCCCTGCCTGACGGCTGCACGAGAGCAGACCACCGTTGAAGTCCCGGACGTACGCCGGGACGAGCGCTGGCCCGAATACGTCGAGGCCATCTCCGAGCACGGGATGCACTCGATCCTCGCCGTACCCTTCGACCTGGCCGGGGATGCAAAGGCCGCACTGAACCTGTACTCAGATACCGCGAACCAATTCACGGACGAAGCAGTAGAACGGGCCAGAGCCTACGCCAGTGAAGCCTCCCGGTCGCTACGACTGACGGTACGGATCGCCCAACACAGCGAGAACGCAGAAGACCTGATAACGGCGATGGAGTCACGCACCCCCATCGACATCGCAATCGGCATCATCATGTGCCAAAGCCGGTGCAACCAAACCGAAGCATTCGAGTTCTTGAAGAAGGCCTCCTCACACCGCAACATCAAACTACGTAACCTCGCCGGGCAAATCGTCGCCGGCGCCAACGCAAACACGAAACCCGCAACACACTTCGATCACTAACAACCGCACGGCGCGTACTCCAGCAGGTTTACTCGCCCTCCAGGTAACAACACTTCCGATCGGAATCGCATTCAATCGTAAGTGGCAGGGTTAAGCAGTCAGCCCTGTACAGAACTGGCCACAGGATGAAGCCTGTGGCCAGTTCTATGTGTAACGAGTGTGACCCGTTTCGGCGTTCGCGGAGCCGGGAACCCTCACTCGGACCGTCGGGAAAGCCCGCCACACCGGTTGAGTCGAAACCGCTTGAAGCTCCCGTCTTTTGTTCTGCGGCGGAGCCGGTGGATGCCCCTGGAACGGTCTCATTTGGGTAGGTTGCCGAACTAGATCCTCTGCGCTTACACTTTTTCTGGTTTAGCAGTAGGCCGCAGAATTTCCTTGGTTCAGCAGCGAGCCGCAGGGTCGTTATCTTGTGGAGTTTTTATGGATCACAAACTGCGTGTACTTGTCCGGCTTGATGTTGACCGCACAGCTGCGGTTATCGCCGTGAACGGGTGCCTTACAGAAATCAACTACCGCGCTCTGCTGCCAATCGCCCGGCGGGCATGTGCGCTCATCGGCGGCTTGTCCGTCACGGTGGACCTTACTGGCGCCAGGCATATCGAGGGCAACTCCATCGATTCGCTGGAACGGGCACTGAGCCTGATGTCGGCCAGCATGGGAGCCTCCGGCAAAATAATGGTGCAGGCCCCGTCCATGCTTCCCGTATGCCCGGCGCTGACCCTCAGCCGACAGATGCAGGAGGTGGCGGCATGAGCAAGCTGCCAACCAATACCATCACGGAGGGCTCTGGTGCACTTACCGATGACTGGGACCTCTACTTCGGTGAGTTCGACCTGACGGGTTTCGACCTTGATCCCGACAAGTCGGCGTTCCTCCCACCCGACCTCAGCACTCTGAGCACGGCAGAACTCCTGCTGCTCTGCGATCAAGCTTTCGAAGAACTCGACACACCATTTCCTGGTCCTACGGCCAGAGACAATTACAGTGTGCTGTCTGAAGAACTGAATAAGCGTCAAGACGCTTCTGAACCGGAATACTAATGGTTCGTTAAGCGGGAAGGACGTTCAAGAGTTGACCCTCCGAACTCGGAGGGTCAACCGCCAGGCCAGCAATCACGTCCTGAAGCAGCACACGCAACTCGCCATCTTCTTTCATGTGACTCAGCCAGGACCCTTCCGATATTTTCGCCGTCATGGCCTCGCGGGCCTCATCGTAGGTTGCCGCTTCAGTAATCCGGCTTGTCGCAATCTCGCTGCCGCTGCGTACAGTTCCCGTCAGCTCCACGTTCAAACCCTCACCGTCTACCGCTGACAGCCTCGCGCAGCCACCTCACAATTCTACTTCGGCTAATGCCAGGCGGTGCAGGAGAGCGCTGATCGGAGCAAAGCTCCGACTACTCTGACACGATGGCTGACTCTCATTCCTCCGATTTGTACGATGCCGTCAATACCTGGGGCGTTGATGACGAATTCTTTCTGAAATTTGCTACAGCGGTCCCTGCTGCGCGGGTGCTCGACCTGGGTTGTGGCACCGGACGTGTGACTCTTGCGGTCGCGGTGGCAGGTTGCAACGTCACAGGGGTGGATCCTGATGGGTCAAGACTCGAAGCGGCGCGGGCGAAGCCGATGGCCGGGCGTGTGGAATGGATCGAGGGCGACTCGACAGTAATTGGACCGGGCCGCGAGTTTGACGTTGCAATCATGAGCGCGAATGTTCCTCAGGAAATTCTTGACGATGCGGAGTTAGCCCGGTCTTTCGCCGATATTGCAGAACATCTTGTCCCCGGCGGCCGGTTTGCTTTCAATAGCCGTGATCCCGAGGCACGAGGTTGGGAAGCGTGGACAAAAGAGCGCAGCCACAAAATTGTTCAACTTCCCGAAGGGCAAAGCCAGCACTGGTACCAGACCACCCATGTTGACGAGGCGAACGGCCTAGTTGAATTTTGCGCGCATGAAGTCGGCGCTGACGGCACTGAGAATATCGGGTGTGAAACCCTCCGCTTCCGTTCAGAAGAGCAACTGCGCACCATGCTCAACGAAGCCGGACTGGTCGTAGACGACGTATTCGGAGGCTTTGAGGGCGAGCCAGCCGGGCGAGGCACCGGCAACCTGGTCATTACCGCCCACAAGCCTTAGCGGGGGAACTGTGTGACTAGGCTGAAGCTGGGGTGGCTTGTGAATTCGTCAAATATCCAACTTCAGGAGTTAGTGCGTCCATAGACGAGCGTAAAGATCGACCGATTGACAACCTATGTCCCACGGTGGGACAGTCGAAGGTGTTCCGTGGCGGGAGGCTGGCGAAAGGTGATCATGACTGAGTTCACGACGACGTCACAAGCGTTTGAGGTAGCACGGGTGCGAGCGAGTATCGCTCAGCACGAGGAAACGCGGCTATTGCATATGGCTGTCTATGAAGCCCGCGAGGCTGGTATGTCAGTGCGAGAGGCTTCGACGGCACTTCGGGTGCCGAAAAGCACGGTCGCGCGGCACTGGCGGGAAGGGCATCACTGCGCCGACGTGCCGCCAATGTGGGGAACGCCGGAAGAGTACATGGAGGCTGAGCGCGCAATTTGGGCTCACGCACCAGAGCGCATTGCGCGACAGGTACCGTACGTGTGGACCGAGGGGGAGGACAGGAGTCGAATTGTCCGGGCCGTGGCCGCTGGTCCCGCACTTGCGGTACGGACCAGGGACGAGCGGGAATAGGGCCGGTAACGATGGTTAGCAAGACGCTGCCGAACCGGGTGGGACACGCCGACGTTGACCGTCTTGTCTCCCATGCCCGTTTGTTCCGGTTCAGCACCCACGTTTACGTACTGCAGTGGAGGTGACGTATGGGCCGTTATCGGCGTCCTCATAGTCCTCGGCACGCATGATGCAGTGAAGGTAGCCATCCCACTTCGGCTCATACATTGCACCGCCGGCTCAGCCGCGGTGGGGACCGGCACGCCAATAGCGCTCTTCACCACGTCGTCCTGGTTCGGATGGGCTCGGACGCTAGGACGAAAGATTACGTCGACAAACGCACCACTGAGGGGAAGAGCAAACGGGAGATCATGCGGTGCCTCAAGCGCTACGTCGCCCGCGAGGTCTACCGTCAAATCGTCAACCCGGTCCCAGCACCACAGATTCTTGACCTGCGCCTCAAGCGACGCGAACTCGGCATGACCCTGCAGCAGGTGGCCGAGCACCTCAACCACTGGCCGTCCTATCTCTCCCGACTCGAACGAGGACGGACCCGCAACGACGTTCTCGTTTCCCGCTATCGAAGCTGGCTCGAACAACAAGAGACGACGTCAATCCCGTCAGTTCCGACAATGCGTGCCATTCAGTCGGGGGTGTAGGGGCTCATGTCCAGCTGGTCAGCTCCGTGATCGTGCAATGCCTTGACGACACGCTGTGTGGCGATGAAAGAAAAGTTCTGACCCGTCTGGCCGTAGATGTTCTGGATGTCAGACCCCGGCGACGGATCGGTCGCGAAGCCGGTGTATCCCTCGACAGGCGAGCCGGCGTGGTCTCGAACTTCGACGTCGAAGGTTCGGTAACCGGTGACCTCAGCTGCGCGAAGTGCCTCGATGAAACGAGTGGAGGCAATCTTCAGCGTTATCCCACCGGTCCACAGCAGGTCACCGAACTTCTTACCTCCGTTGTAGGGAGCAAGCCATACCGGGAAGGGAAGTTCTTCAGGACGCCAGTCCACGATGAACGGGTAGACACTGGTGACACCGTCAGGCATGTACCAGGGTGCACCGGTGACCTTCGGCTTACCTTGTCCGTTGACGCCGAGCCATACGTAGTTGCGTTTCGATCTGGCCGCTATGCGAACCCACTCGGACAAGCGCTCACCTTTCAGCATCGGTAGTAGCTCTGGTACTTGGCCACCCCTGATAGTGAGTGGAGACTCAAACAGTACTCCGGGCCCGAGCCATCACGGGGAGTGGGTTCAAGTAAAACTGCGGTCAGTCCACTGGTGAGTCGTCATGAGAGTGGTGGTGGGCTCAATCCAGGTGCCGGCTGAAATGGTGTGCGCTGATGTTCATCCGCTCACGAAGATAGAACCGATGGGCTGCATATCGTTGAACACCGGAGTCGAGGTCGATCGAATGGCAGCCGGACTCTCGTCCCCGCTCAGAGAGGGCGTTGAGGAGCGTGGCTCCATGCCCGCGGGAACGCTCGGCCGCGGCGGTGGAGAGATCATCGACGTAAAGCTTGCGTATTGCACTGGTGTTGACCACGATGCGCCAGCCGGCTATGGCCACACAGCGCTCCTCCTCGAAGAGAGCAGTGAAACGCAGGCCTTGCTGCCTGCCCTCCTCGATCACCTGGTGCAAAAGTGCTGGCGTCAAGTGAGGGCGCAGTTCTTTCAGTACCGGTAGGGCTTGGACCCATCGAGGATCGTTAAGGTCCAGGTCGACAAGCATCACGCCTCCATAAGCATCGACATTGAGTTTGCAACAACCCTAGGTTGCCGCCCGCCTATTTCCCCTAACAATAGTTTGGACTGCCTCGGCTTCTGATGACTCTGAGTGATTGACGTAGTGGGCCGTTATCGGCGTTTAACGATGTCGAGTTGCATCTGATGCCGTCGCGACGCCCGTAGGTCCTTGCCCCGGTCGTACCCCAGGACGGCAGTTCTCGGTCCGGGCGATGCAGGGGAGGGAACCGTTCCCATTTCGGCTCATATACACAGCCACCGGGTAGGGCATCCGGTACAGGAATCTTCGGACTGCCCAGGCCAACCCCAGCGCTACTGGCGGGCCAGCCTGAACGGTGTGCTCTTTATTTGCACATTAGTGACCAGGAACTACGCTGTGCGCGGCCCAGCACTCAGCTCTCACTGCTTCTTCGCTGCTCGTCGCCGAGGTCCTCACCGCGCTGTCCGGGGAGAGTTGGCCCGTCGCCCGAGCGAGGGGGCGCGTGCGGCCCGTGCCAGGCCTATACGCGATTTACGGTAATGCTGAGGCGTGGGCCGGCCTGGGCCTCGACCCGCAGCCGGGCACAGCGCTATACGTCGGTAAGAGCGAGGACGACCTCGTGCGCCGGGAACTCGACACCCACTTCGCGGCCGACCCGACCAAGAAACCGCGCACGGGCAGCTCGACAGTGCGGCGGTCGTTCGCCGCACTGCTGCGCGACGCGCTGGACCTGCACGCGGTCCCCCGCAACCCCGACAAACCTGGCCACTTCTCGAACTATGGGCTCACGCCCGACGGGGATGCCCGGCTCACGACCTGGATGCACCAGCACCTGTCGCTCACGGTATGGGAGCGGCCCGCGTGGGTCGCGCAGCCGCTCGTAGAGGTCGAAGCCGCAATCATCCACCGATGGATGCCGCCGCTGAACATCAGGGACAACCCCCGGCCGCTCCCTCGCTTGCGCCTGGCGCGCGCGGCGATGACCCTGGAGGCATCAGACTCGCAAGCCGGCGAGGGTTCCGCGGCCGGCGCACCGGCCTCTGCG
>NZ_JAROKN010000046.1:0-23471 GCF_029455255.1 Arthrobacter vasquezii
CTGCGCTCGACGCCGCCGCGGCGCGCTGCCCTGTCCCGGTCACGCTCAGCACCGACGGAATGGGAACCGGCCGCTTCACGCCTGCTGCCGAAAGCGCCGCCTACTTCGCCGCCGTCGAAGCCTTGACCAATGTCGCAAAACACTCCAACGCCACCGAATGCCGCCTCAGCGCACGCGCGGAAGAAGATGTCCTCACCGTAGAAGTCCACGACAACGGCCGGGGCGGCGCACACGTCGGCAAGGGTACCGGGCTGGCTGGCCTGCAGGATCGGTTAGCAGGCGTCGATGGCGCCCTGGAGGTCGACTCTCCAGCCGCCGAAGGCACCACAGTGCGGATCAGCATCCCGGTCTCGGTCATCCAGCCGGTGTGAACTGAGCCGGCGCCGGAGCGGATGAAACCAGGCGGTAGAGTCCAAAGGTGCGAGTAGTCTTGGCAGAAGATTCCGTCCTCCTGCGGGAGGGCCTCATCCGGCTCCTGGCCGAGGGTGGCGCGGAGGTGGTGGCGGCGGTGGAGGACGGCGACGCCCTCACCGCCGCCGTCTCGACCCACCAGCCCGACGTCGTCATCACCGATGTGCGGATGCCGCCGTCGTTCTCGGATGAAGGATTGCGAGCCGCGGCAGCAATTCGCCAAAGCCATCCGGAAATCGGCATCCTTGTCCTGTCGCAGTATGTGGAGCTGACCTATGCGTCGGATCTGATGGCGGGAGCGTCAGTGGTCGGGGCCGGTGGAGTCGGTTACCTGCTGAAGGACCGCATCTCGCGGCTGGAAGACATGATGGACGCGTTGGTCCGTGTGAAGGACGGCGGTATGGTGCTGGATCCGGAAGTGGTGGCCGCGGCGTTCAACCGGAGGGACGGCAACTCAGTGAGTTTGCTCACGCCGCGGGAGCGGGAAGTGCTGCAGCTCATGGCCGAGGGCCGCACCAATGCGGCTATCGCCCGGCAGCTCACGCTCTCCGCAGGCGGCGTGGAGAAGAACATTTCGTCGATTTTCACGAAGATGGACCTCCCGCCCCACCTGGATGACCATCGCCGCGTGCTTGCTGTGCTGAACTGGGTCCGGAACGGACGCTGACGCGACGGAATAGGGTGCACCCTCCTTTCGTTTTACGATAGAAGACCGCACAACCGGCAGAACCAGAAGCCGGTGGTTCCTTCCTCCACATCCCCCGAAAGAGGCGCCGCGTTGAGCGAATTGTCGAACCATGACCCCTTCGGCTTCATCGGCCTGACGTACGACGACGTCCTGCTGCTTCCCGGGCACACGGACGTCATCCCGTCCGAGGCAGATACCAGCTCGCGGGTTTCCCGGCGGATCACCGTTCAGACGCCGCTGCTGTCCTCCGCCATGGACACTGTCACTGAGGCCCGCATGGCCGTCGCCATGGCACGCCAGGGCGGTCTAGGGGTCATCCACCGCAACCTTTCCATCGCAGACCAGGCCGAGCAGGTGGACCGCGTCAAGCGCAGTGAGTCCGGCATGATCACCAACCCGGTCACCATCGGCCCTGACGCCACCCTGCGCGAACTCGACGACCTCTGCGGCCACTACCGCGTCTCGGGACTTCCCGTGGTCGACGGCGGCGGCAAGCTCCTCGGCATCGTCACCAACCGTGACACCCGGTTCGTGTCGGAATCCGACTTCCCGAACCGCCTGGTCCGCGAAGTCATGACCCAGATGCCGCTGGTCACCGGGCACGTGGGCATCAGCGGTGAGGACGCCATCGGCCTGCTGGGCAAGAACAAGATCGAGAAGCTTCCGCTGGTCGACAGCGACGGCATCCTCCGCGGCCTCATCACCGTCAAGGACTTCACCAAAGCGGAGCAGTATCCGCTCTCCACCAAGGACGACGACGGCCGCCTGCGTGTGGGTGCAGCCATCGGTTTCTTCGGTGACGGCTGGGAGCGCGCCATGGCGTTGGTGGACGCCGGTGTGGACGCGCTCTTCGTTGATACCGCCAACGGCCACAGCGCCGGTGTGCTTGAGATGATTGCCCGGCTCAAGGCCGAGAAGTCCGCCGCCCATGTGGACATCATCGGCGGTCAGGCCGCAACCCGCGAGGGCGCCCAGGCGCTGATCGATGCCGGTGCAGACGGCATCAAGGTAGGCGTAGGCCCGGGCTCCATCTGCACCACGCGTGTGGTGGCCGGCGTCGGCGTTCCCCAGGTCACTGCCATCTACGAGTCCGCGAAGGCAGCAATTCCCGCCGGCGTTCCCCTGATTGCCGACGGCGGACTGCAGTACTCCGGCGACATCGGCAAGGCTTTGGTGGCAGGTGCTGACACCGTCATGCTCGGCTCCCTGCTGGCAGGCTCCGCCGAGGCACCGGGTGAGCTGGTCTTCGTCAACGGCAAGCAGTACAAGACCTACCGCGGCATGGGTTCGCTCGGCGCCATGCAGACCCGCGGCAAGAACACCTCGTATTCCAAGGACCGCTACTTCCAGGCGGACGTCACGGGCGACGACAAGCTCATCCCCGAGGGTATCGAGGGTCGCGTCGCTTACCGGGGACCGCTCGCATCCGTTGCCTACCAGCTGGTAGGTGGCCTGCGCCAAACCATGTTCTACACCGGCGCACGCACCATTGAAGAGCTGAAGGCCAAGGGCAAGTTTGTCCGGATCACCTCGGCCGGGCTCAAGGAGTCGCATCCCCATGACATCCAGATGACCGTGGAAGCGCCCAACTACGGATCGAAGTAGCCAGCCGAAAGGCTAGAGCGGCCCGAACTGCATCCTGCCGTTCGGATCGCTGTGCGTTCGGGACATTTCCTCAAGCGCCTGCCGTAAGGCGGGCTCTTGCCCAATCCGCTCGCGGAAGAGGCGCGCAGCGTTCTCGATGTGCCACGCGGGGATGAGGAGGGTCCCGGCGAAGAACGCGACAAGGAAGAAGACTCCCAGCACAGCACCAGTGACGGATCCGGGGCTGAGGCTCGCATTCCCGGATAGGGCAAGCGCCAGTATGAGTCCGCACGATCCAACCGCCACGAGGGTGATTCCGGTCCAGGCGCCACGTACCGTGCGTGGGGCCCGTGATGACGCCGGATGACGAGATGTTGGAACCTGCCGGCCGCGCCGGCGCGCCTGAAGCGCACCCGCGGCTCCACCGGTGAGCACAGCCCCCGCAACAGCGTAGGGAGCCCCACCGGGTGCGGTGAACGCCAGCGCAAGTGCCACGAGAGCCAGCCAGGCGCACCAGAAATACAGCATGAGGAAAGTAGCCCGGCTCTGTGCGTCGTTGAGCGCCATACGCCTGAGGATGCTGCCGGTGCCCTGTCCGGCCTCGCTGAGTTGAGGCGACATCCAGTAGTCGAGTGAACGGGTTTCCTGACTCATTCCGAACCCGTCGTGTCGTGATCGAGCTCCAGGGCTTCCTCGAACAGCTCCAGCGCAACGGAGCCGTCCACTTCGCGTTTCGCCAGTTGATCGCCGTCACCCGTGGCCAGCTGCCACGTGCCGGACTCGTCGACCATGAGGTTGGCTGTCTTCGACTGCACACCCAGGCCGTGGTGCTTGATCTGCGCGGCAACAGGTCGGCGCCCAGTTGATCCGCTCCCATCCGATTCCAGCCCTGAATCACCCAGGTAGTGTGCTGCCGCATCCAACCCGAACTTCAGGACGGGCCTGTCGTTCTTCAGGGGAGTGAACCCGTGAGTGCCGTTACCGTTGGCGTTCGCCACGAATGCCCCGCCGGCGGATGCCACAGCGAACATGACGTGGTTCCGCTCCGGAGTCACGAGCGCAATTTCGAGCCAATCGCCTGCAGTCGCCATCACGGCGGCGATAAATTCCGTGGGTTCCTTGAGGACCAAATCACTATCGCTTAGTTCGGCCAGGCCACGCACCAGCAGCGTTGTCATGCCGGCCTTGGTCAGTTGCTCGTTGTCTGCCTGCGGGGTGAGCCGAAAGATCTCGCGCGTCAGCGCAGTCGATTCACCGTCATTGAAGGCCAGGAGCGCCAAAATCTCGTGTTCGGTCAGTTGCAGCGAATCCGTAGTGGTCAATGCTCTCTCCGAGATCGGGGGCGGTTAGCGGTTCCTGAAGTGACGCTACTATCCGAAGGCCCAGTTCCACGCATCTTCCGCTCCTTCCGCGATGGCATCAGCCCCATCAGAGATGGCGTCCCCTGCATCGGATGCAAAGTCGGTGATCCTTTCGGTGACCGGCACGTCTCCGGACAGGAACTGTGCGCCGGCCCAGACAAGCGAGGCCGCCGCGAAGAACGGAGCAGCCGGCGTGGGCGTGAGGCTGCCCGCTGCAAGGATTGTAGTGATAGCACCATCGGCAACAACGTGCCCGTCCCCTGACTGGATACCCTGGTAGGTCTGACCCAGCCCGGTCAGAATGCTGAGCCCGCCGGCGAACTTGCCGGCCAGGTTCAGCGCATTCAGGGTCTGGGTTCCGCGGAGGTATCCCACTTCCGGCGCCGTGCCGAAGCCGGGAGTGAGGAGGTCCGCCCGCGCCATCGCATTCAGGAGGCGCTCGGCTCCAAGTCCACCGGCAGAAGTGACCCAGTTCGCTATCTGGAACGGCGGCCAGGCACCAAGATCCCCGAGCCCGTTGCCGAAGAGGTCGAGGAGGTCATCGCGTGCGGAGGCAGGGGTACTTCCGTCCGCCGCGCTCGCAGGGACACCGTCGAAGCCGCCGCCGCCGCCGCCGTCGTCGTCGTTGCTTGTCTGCTCCTGCTGCACAGCCTGATCAACCAGCGCGTGCGACTGCGTCTCCAGCATGGCCGCCGTCTGATTGAGCTGCACGCGTACGGAGGTGTGCCAGCGGGTACGGAACTGGGCCGCGTCCGGACCGTTCCAGGGGATTCCGTTCAGCAGCGCAGTGATGGTTTGGTCCGCCGTCGTTATCGCGGCGCTTGAACTCCCCATGGAGCGGGCGAGATCGCGCAACTGTTGGGGGTTGGCCCCGATCGTTTCCCCAGACATGGTTCTGACTGTACGGAACGGAACCCGGGCGGGCGATGGGCACCTCTCCCCGCTGGGATAACCTAGACCGGTGACTTACGAGATTGAGATCGGCCGAGGCAAACGCGGACGCAGGGCATATTCCCTCGATGACCTTGCGGTGGTCCCGTCCCGCCGCACCCGGGACCCGCGGGACGTCTCGGTTCAGTGGCAGATCGACGCCTACCAGTTCGAGATGCCGGTCATCGCTGCGCCCATGGATTCGACCATGTCGCCCGCGACCGCCATTGCGATAGGCAAATTGGGCGGGCTGGGTGTTCTCAATCTCGAAGGCCTCTGGACGCGCTACGAGGACCCTACGCCGGTCCTTGAGGAAATTGCCGGACTGTCCACCGAAAACTTCAGCCCCGCAGCCACCCGCCGCATGCAGGAGCTGTACGAGGTACCCATTCAGGCTGAACTTATAACCAGCCGGCTGGCCGAAATGCGCGACGCCGGCGTGACCGTTGCCGGGTCACTCACACCACAGCGCACCCAGGAGTTCTACAAGACGGTCTTGGCCGCGGGCGTCGATATTTTCGTTATCCGCGGCACTACGGTCTCCGCCGAGCACGTCTCCAAGAACGAGGAACCGCTCAACCTCAAGCAGTTCATCTATGAGCTGGATGTCCCTGTCATCGTCGGCGGCGCTGCCGGCTACACACCCGCGCTGCACCTCATGCGCACCGGCGCGGCCGGCGTGCTGGTGGGCTTCGGCGGTGGAGCAACGACGACGACGCGGCGCGCCCTGGGCATTCACTCACCGATGGCGTCGGCCATCTCGGATGTGGCTGCTGCCCGCCGCGATTACCTGGATGAGTCCGGCGGCCGGTACGTCCACGTCATCGCCGACGGCGGGATGGGCACCAGCGGTGACATTGTGAAGGCCATCGCGGTCGGTGCGGACGCCGTCATGCTCGGCTCAGCACTGGCCCGCGCAGAGGAAGCACCGGGCAAGGGCTGGCACTGGGGGCAGGAAGCCCACCACAGCGAACTTCCGCGCGGAGACCGCGTCAACGTCGGTACCGTCGGGCCGCTTGAGGAAGTGCTCTGGGGGCCCTCTCATCACACCAACGGCACCTCGAACATGATCGGTGCGCTTCGCCGCGCCATGGCAACCACGGGGTATTCGGACCTGAAGGAGTTCCAGCGGGTCGAGGTAGTCCTCTCGCCCTACCTTTCCAACGGCTGATTGCCTAAGGTTGAGGGACCAGTCCGCAACGATGAAGGTGGATCACGGCCATGACCAAAGGCGCCCTCAGCCCCCAGCAGCGTGAAGATGCACTTGCCGCTCTCAAGTCCACCAACCAACCCGGCAAGGAGCTGGACATCCTGATCGTGGGCGGCGGCGTCGTCGGCGTCGGTTCTGCCCTGGATGCGGTGACTAGGGGCCTCGACGTCGGAATCGTTGAGGCGCGGGACTGGGCAGCGGGCACATCCTCGCGTTCATCGAAGCTCATTCACGGTGGCCTGCGCTACCTCGAGATGCTGGATTTCGCCCTGGTTCAGGAGGCACTGAAGGAACGCGGCTTGCTGATCCAGCGAATCGCACCGCACCTCGTCCGGCCGGTGCCGTTCCTGTATCCGCTGACCAAGCGGTTCATCGAGCGGCCGTACGTCGGGGCGGGCATCCTGCTGTATGACACGATGGGAATGACTTCCGGCAACTCGCGCGGCGTCCCCATGCACAAGCACCTCACGCGCAGGGGCACCCTCCGGGCAGCCCCGAGCCTCAAGGATGACGCCATGGTGGGGTCAATCCGCTACTACGACGCCCAGGTGGATGACGCACGCTACGTCGTCAACATGATGCGCACCGCGGCGTCCTACGGGGCCAAGGCAGCGAACCGGGTCTCTGTCGAAGACTTCCTCCGGGAAGGGGAACGCGTTGTCGGGGCACGGGTGAAAAACCAGGAGACCGGCGAGGAATTCACCATCCGCGCCAAGCAAGTCGTCAACGCCACCGGCGTCTGGACGGATGAAACCCAGGCCATGGTCACGGACCGCGGTCAGTTGAAGGTCCGGGCCTCGAAGGGCATCCACCTGGTGGTTCCACGGGATCGCTTCCAGTCCACCGTCGGGCTCATTCTGCGCACGGAGAAGTCCGTCCTCTTCGTCATCCCCTGGGGCAGGCACTGGATCATCGGCACCACGGACACCGACTGGGATCTGGACAAGGCGCATCCGGCCGCGTCGTCGTCGGATATCGACTACATCCTCGAGCACGTGAATAAGGTCGTAAAGCGGCCGCTGACCCGTGAGGACGTGGAGGGCGTCTACGCCGGCCTGCGTCCGCTGCTGGCCGGGGAGAATGACTCCACGGCCAAGCTTTCCCGCGAACATGTGGTTGCCCACCCTGTTCCGGGGCTGGTCGTCGTTGCAGGCGGCAAGTGGACCACCTACCGGGTGATGGCCAAGGATGCCGTGGATGAAGCCTCGCGTGCGCTCGATGAACGGGTACCGGCCAGCTGCACCGAGACCGTCCCCCTGCTCGGTGCCGAGGGCTACCGGGCAGCCTGGAACAAGCGCGCCCGCATGGCGGAGGAAGCAGGGGTCCACGTCGCGCGCGTCGAGCACCTGCTGCAGCGGTACGGCACCGACGCAGAGCTGGTGCTCGGCCTCATCCGGGAGGACGCCTCGCTGGCAGAGCCGCTCCCGGGTGCCGACGACTACCTGCGAGCAGAAGTTGTCTTCGCCACCACGCATGAGGACGCCCGCCACGTCGATGACGTACTGACCCGCCGCACGCGCATCTCGATCGAGTCCTGGGACCGCGGCGTCTCGGCAGCTCCTGTTGTCGCAAGCCTGATGGCTCCGCACCTGAACTGGAGTGATGCGCAGGTGGACCGTGAGGTTAAGCACTACCTCGCCCGGGTGGAAGCTGAAAGACTCAGCCAACAGCAGCCCGATGACGTGTCGGCTGACAGCGCACGCATGGGAGTCGATGACATCGTGCCGCTAAGCTAGGGTCCGGATCGGTGCACCGGTCAGGCAGAGGCGCCCGGCGCACCCGTCCTTCGCACACGTTCCCGAGTTACCCGTGAGAGGCCGGTTGTGACACCCCTCGACCTGCATGATGCCGAATTGACCACACCACAGTTGGTAATCCTCGACATGGTCGCTGAAGACAAGGCCGACGCCGCTGGCCAGTTGGCGGCGCGCCTGCACCAGGCGGGGCGCGTCACGGACCTTGAGGGCTTCCTCGCGCAGGTCAACTCCCGGGAGCACCAGATGGCAACCGGCCTGCCCGGGGGAGTGGGAGTGCCCCACGCCAGGAGCGAGTTCGTCGAGCAAACCTCGATCGCCGTCGGAGTCACGCAGTACGGGCACAGCCTCGACTTCGGTGCCCAGGACGGTCCCGCAACGCTGGTGCTGTTGATCGCGACCCCCGCAGCGTCCTTCTCCGAGCACCTCGAGGTCCTCGCAACCCTGGCCCGTTCCCTGTTCAAGGAGAACTTCCGCGAGTCGCTGCGCCGGGCACACGACGCGGAGGTCATCAGCGAACTCATCAACTCATCGTTGGTGTTCTTCGACCATTAACACCTGGGAAATTTTGCGCAGCTCCGGTGGGTTCGACGCCGTCTGAACCCACCGGAGCTGCACTAAATTTCCGGGTTTATTCCGTCCGCCAGGACCGCCAGAGCGACGCATATGAGCCGCCGAGTGCAAGCAGTTCGTCGTGGGAGCCGAGTTCTGTGATGTTGCCGTTCTCCACCACAGCCACGCGGTCGGCGTCGTGCGCGGTATGCAGGCGGTGCGCAATGGCCACAACCGTGCGGCCCTCCAGAACCGCACTGAGTGAGCGCTCCAGGTCACGTGCTGCCTGCGGATCGATCAGCGAGGTCGCCTCATCGAGCACCAGCGTGTGCGGATCGGCCAGGACAAGCCGGGCCAGGGCAACCTCCTGCGCCTGGGCGGGGGTTACCTCGTACGCACCTGAGCCAACCTCCGTATCCAGGCCCTCAGGCAGGGCGCGCGCCCAACCCAGCGCACCGACGTCGTCCAGTGCCTTTTCGATTTCGGTGGATGTCGCGTCCGCCTTGCCAAGCCGGATGTTGTCGGCGAGGGACCCCACGAAGACGTGATGCTCCTGCGTCACCAGGGCTACCTCCCGCCGCAGCGCGTCGAGCGGCCGATCCACCAGCGGCACTCCGCCCACCGTCACTGAACCGCCGGTGGGCGGATGAATGCCTGCAATAAGCCGTCCAAGTGTCGACTTCCCGGCTCCCGAAGGCCCCACCATCGCTAGGCGCTCGCCGCGCCGCAACTGAAGGTCCACGCCGTGCAGCACGTCATGGCCCGGCCGGTAAGCGTAGCGGGCACCGGAGACAGTGATGTCATCGGACGAGGGCTGAACGTCGGTTGCCGTCCGGTCCGCCGGGACGTTCTTGATCCCGATGATCCGGGCCAGCGAGGCCGCACCCACCTGGATTTCGTCGGTCCACATGATGAGCAGGTCCACCGGGTCGATCAGACGGACGGCGAACAGTGCCACTGTTGCGACCGCGCCGGGAGTGACCAGGTCCACCGAGGCAAGCCAGCCGCCCCACAGCAGCACACCGGCCACCGGAAGCCAGAAAGCGGTGTCCGCAGCCGGAAACAGCACCGATCGCAGCCATAGCGTGTAGCGCTCGGCAGCGAAACTGCCGGTCAGAGCCTCGTCGATCCGGTTGCGTCGCAGTCCTCCGAGACCGAGCGCATCTACGGTGCGGGCACCCTCGATGGTCTCCGTGATGGATCCGTTCACCACCGCGTAGCTCTCCCGCTCGGCCTTGTAGCCGGCGGAGCTGCGCTTGAGGTACCAGCGGGTGGCCGGATACAGCAGGGGAACACCCACCAAAAGGGCAATCGAAAGCAGGGGAGAGGTGAGGATCGCTGCGGCCAGCGTGATGATGATGGTAACCACCGAGACCACCACCTGCGGAACGCCGAAGCGGACGGTGTGGGAGACGGAGTCAACATCGTTGGTGGTACGGGAAACGAGGTCGCCAGTGCCGGCCTTTTCCACCGTGGACAGCGGCAGCGAGGTGACCTGCGCCATGAAATCCTCGCGTAGCTCAGCGAACACCGTTTCACCGAAGATCATGCCGGCCCGGACGGCGAGCTTGCGCAGGACGGCCTGAACCACCAGGAATCCGAGCATCAGCAGTGACATGGCCGCGATGAACCCACTGGTGGTGCCCGCTACCACGGCGTCGACAACCTGGCCGAGAATGAACGGCCCTACCAGGCCTGCAGCGGCTGAGCCGACGTAGAGCAGTACAACCCTGATCAGCCCGCCGCGGTGATGGCGGATCAGGCGCAGCGATTCCGCCTTCACTGCTTGTGCGTCAGCGACCGGCAGCTTCGCCGATGCAGCTACGGCCGGATCGGTCACCGGCTCTGACACCTGGGTATCACTCACTGCGGATCACCACATTTCGATAGGCAGGGACGGCGGACATCAGTTCCTGGTGCTTTCCTTGCGCACTCAGTCGGCCATCTTCGAGGAAGACAACATGGTCCATGGCGCCGAGCATCAGCGGGCTGGCAGTGACGACGACGGTGGTACCGCCTTCGGTGCCCCGCGCCCGTCCCAGCCGCTCGGCGATCCGGGATTCGGTGTGTGCATCGACCGCGCTGGTCGGCTCGATGAGCACGAGGGTCTCGGCATCCGTCAGCAGCGCCCGCGCAAGGACCAGGCGCTGGCGCTGGCCGCCGGAGAATCCGCGTCCCCGTTCGGTGACCTCGGAGTCCAGGCCGGCCTCCAGGCCGTCGAGGATGTCCAGTGCACTGGCGGCCTCCAGTGCGGCAAGGATCTCCACGTCACTGTGCCGCCCGTGCGGATCCAGCTGACTGCGCAGGGTGCCGGTGAACAACTGCGGGTTGGCCTCGCTCACCACAATGCGGCGCCGGACGTCATCGAGGGGGACCTCGTGCAGGGCGGCCCCACCCCACCGGACTACCGCTTCCCGCAACACCGCGTCATCGAACCTGCCCAACCGGGTGGCAAGGTCGGCAGACATCGCGGGGTCAGCTGAGACCAGAGCGGTCAGTCCGCCGGGCTTGAGAGCCACACCACTAGAGGTGTCCACGAGCGGAGCGGGACCGTCCGGTGCCGCGGCAGTTGCGTTGTCGGTGATGTTCGCGTCAACGGACAGCACGTTGATGATCTTTCGCGCTCCCACGAGGGCCCGGATCGAGTGGGACACCCCATCCGCCGCGCTGCGGATCGGAGTCATCAGGAACACGGAGTAGCCAAACAACGCCACCAGTTGGCCGGGCTCAATCTCACCGTTTAACACCAGCGTGGCACCCACCCAGGTGAAGACCACGCTGAAGGCACCGGCGATGAAGACCTGGGAGGCCTCCAGCGTGGCCAGCGAGCGCGCAACCTTGATACCGGCGTCGCGCGTTTCCGCCGACCGCTCACGGTACCGGCTGACGAAAATGTGTTCCCCGCCGATCCCGCGCAGCACACGAAGGCCGGCGACAGTATCGGCGCCGACGGCGGTCATCTTCCCTGAAGCGTCACGCTGTTCGCGCTGGCGTGCCTGCAACGGACGGACAACAAACAGAAGCAGCGCGCAGCACGCCGGAACACCGATCAGTACAACAACTGCGAGCATGACCGAGCTCAGAGCGATAAGCGCGCACACCACCAACCAGGAAACCAGTGCACCCGCCAGCCGGGCGGAGACGTAGAAAATCTCACCCAGGCGGGTAGCGTCAGAGGCTGCCGTGGACACGACCTCACCGGTCGAAAGCTTCTGCGGCAAAGCGTCGCCCGTGCGGGTGATCTTGTAGCCCACGAGGCGGATCGACTTGAAGGCCGCCTGCATCCAGTTGCTGATCGCCGCGCGGTGCGCCAGCATACCGGCGAACGCCTGCCCTACGGTAAGCGCAACCAGGATGAGGACCCACCACAGCAGTGCGTCCCAGCTGCGGCCGATGATCCCCTCGTCGATGGCGCGGCCCAGTGCGAAGGGAACAACGGCCTGCGCCACCATGAGGAGCGTTTCGAGTACGACGGCGGCAGCAAGGGTGCCCTTCTGTTTGGATGCCAGCCACAACAGATAGCGGGACGGCGACCTAAGGTCAGGTTGGCCTGGATCGGGGTAGGGGTACGAGCGCACGAGAATCAATCCTAGTCTCAAATCACTCAAAGTGATAGATGATTCCCAATCACTCGCGTGAGAGTGATCTCGGTCTCCTGAGCAGGCCCGCAATTCGTTCCCTTCAGAGGGCACGAAGTACCGTTAAGGGGTGTTGAAAACCGCGCTCAAGCCGCGATGGATCCTTTCTCTGATCCTCGCTCTGGCTATTGCCGCGCTTTTCGTCCTTTTGAGCCAATGGCAGTTCTCGCGCTCGCAGGATTCCGCGCCGCCTCCTCCGAGTACCACCGAGCAGGTTCAGCCCCTCACCAAGGTCTTTCAGCCGGGCATCCCGATGACCGCCGGCGTGGCAGACCAGATGGTCCGGATGGAAGGCCGCTTCCTGCCGGACACCCGCGTTCTGGTGCAGACACGCCTGCAGGGGGACCGCGACGGACTGTGGGTGGTTTCCGCGTTCGAGGTAGCGGACTCCGGGCTGCCGTCCGCTGTTCTACCGGTCGTGCACGGTTGGGTACCTGAGGCACAAGCCGCGTCAGAGGTGCCCGAACGTGAGGGTGTGGCCGTCGTGCAGGGGAGGTTGCTGCCTACCGAAGCCCCGGCGGTTCAGGTGCCCGTTCCCGGTCAGGTTCCCACCCTGTCCGTTGCGCAGCTCATCAACGTGTGGGATGTACCCCTGATGTATTCCGGTTTCGTTGTTTCCTTTGAGACCGTCATGGACGGCAGCACCGTCCAGCCCGAGGCGCCCCTTGAGGCAGTGACCATTGGTCCGCAGCCGCAAGAGACACCGCTCAACTGGCTCAACATTTTTTATGCCGTGGAATGGTTCGTCTTCGCCGGATTTGCCTTCTTCCTCTGGTGGCGGCTCGTGGCTGACGATCACCGCCGCACGCTGGAAGAGGAAGAGGATCAGGACATCGCGTCGGATCAACACTCTCCGCAACAGCTACAACCCACTACCGACGAGGTAAGAACGTGACCGATTCCGCACCCGCCAAGAGCCCGGCCGGCAAACGCCGCTTCGGTGGAACCCACGCCCAGATCCGATCCGCGCTCAGCTTCTACAAGGTGCTGGCGTACGCGACCGGCATCATGCTGCTGCTCGTCGTGGTGGAGATGGTTGCAAAGTACGGCTTCGGTGCGGAGATCATCGCCGGCGGATCCGCTGGGGCGCTCGGCCTGGTTGAAGAAGCCCAGGTGGACGGCGCCGGCGGGTTCAACCTCTCAACAGCCGTGCTCATCGTCCACGGCTGGCTCTACGTGGTGTACCTGATCGCCGACTTCCGGCTCTGGCAGTTCATGCGCTGGCCGTTCTCGCAGTTCGTGATCATTGCACTGGGCGGCGTCATCCCGCTGCTCTCCTTCATCGTCGAGAAACGCGTCCACCGCCGGGTGGAGGAAGAACTCGCGGCCCACCCCCAAGCCAAGGCAAGGTACTGATTCCATGATGTGCAGCCTCACCCGCACTACCACTAGTGTTGACGCGTGACTACGCCCGCTCCTGCTCCAGAACACCAGCCGGTACTTGTTGTCGATTACGGCGCCCAGTACGCCCAGCTGATTGCCCGCCGCGTTCGGGAAGCGGACGTGTACTCGGAGATCGTTCCTCACACGATCAGCACCCAGGAGCTGCTCGCACGCAACCCCGCAGCAATCATTCTGTCCGGCGGACCGTCCAGCGTGTATGCCGAAGGCGCGCCTCGCATAGATCCTGACCTGTTCGACGCCGGTGTCCCGGTCCTTGGCATCTGCTACGGCTTCCAGGCCATGGCATCAGCGCTTGGCGGCACGGTCGCGAAGACGGGCCTGCGTGAATACGGATCCACCGACGTCGCCGTTTCCGAAGGCGCCCGGTCCATCCTCGAGGGAACCCCTGACCATCAGAATGCCTGGATGAGCCACGGCGACTCCGTTCAGGCTGCACCCGAGGGCTTTGACGTCCTGGCCAGCACAGCCGGTGCTCCGGTTGCTGCGATTGCCCACGAGGGCAAGCAGCTCTACGGCGTGCAATGGCATCCCGAGGTCAAGCATTCGGCACACGGTCAGCAGGTGCTGGAGAATTTCCTGTTCAAGGGCGCCCGTCTGAACCCCAACTGGACCACCGGCAATATTGTCGAGGAACAGGTTGAGCGCATCCGCCAGCAGGTGGGAGACGCACGCGTGATCTGCGGGCTTTCCGGCGGTGTTGATTCGGCAGTGGCTGCGGCTCTCGTGCAGCGTGCGGTGGGCGATCAGCTCACCTGTGTCTTCGTTGACCACGGGCTGCTCCGCGAGGGTGAAGCCGAACAGGTGGAACGGGATTTCGTGGCCGCTACCGGCGTGAACCTCTACGTTGCGAATGAGCAGAAGCGGTTCCTTGAAGCACTCGAGGGCGTCGAGGACCCGGAGACCAAGCGCAAGATCATCGGGCGCGAGTTCATCCGTGCCTTCGAGGAAGCAGAGCGGGCCATCATCGCCGACGCCGAAGCCCACGGCGAGAAGATCCGCTTCCTCGTGCAGGGCACGCTGTATCCGGACGTCGTGGAATCGGGCGGCGGCGAGGGTACAGCCAACATCAAGAGCCACCACAACGTGGGCGGACTCCCGGAAGACCTGCAGTTTGAGCTTGTCGAGCCACTGCGCACCCTGTTCAAGGACGAGGTCCGCGCTGTCGGTGCCAAGCTCGGACTTCCGGCGGAGATCGTAGGGCGCCAGCCGTTCCCCGGTCCCGGCCTCGGAATCCGCATCGTCGGCTCCATCAACGCTGAACGCCTCGAGCTGCTCCGCAAGGCAGACGCCATTGCCCGAGCCGAACTCACGGCGGCAGGCCTCGACAACGAGGTCTGGCAGATGCCCGTGGTCCTGCTGGCAGATGTACGCAGCGTCGGCGTTCAGGGCGACGGGCGTACCTATGGGCACCCCATCGTGCTGCGTCCGGTCTCCAGCGAGGACGCGATGACCGCTGACTGGTCCCGGCTGCCGTATGAGCTACTTGCCCGGATCTCCAACCGCATCACCAACGAGGTCGACGGCGTCAACCGCGTGGTACTCGATGTCACCAGCAAGCCGCCGGGAACCATCGAGTGGGAGTGACTTCCGGCCGGCAGCTGTTGCCGGCGGTGGAGGGCGCTTAGCTGATAACAGCGTGAAATCCGACGCCGGCCCGCGTTGCTTGCAGCCTCGGTGGGGCAGCGTCGGCTAGCTTGTAAGACATGCCTATCTGGTCAAGATCAGGCCGTGAGGCCGCAGGGAAGAGGACAACCGTGCCAGTGCAGGATGCCGGGGACTCCGCCGAGGATTTCCTGATTCCGTGGCTTCGCAGGCTGGGGCCGCACGCGGGAACAGATACGCTGCTGCATTTCACGCCGTCGCGCTCCAACAGCATAGACCTCACGCATGCGCATCCGTCCGGCCTTGCGCAGCTTCTGGCAGGCCGCCGGACACGCCTGTCCACCCTGCTGCGCGACCCCGATCAGTACGCCGCCGCCATGAAGGCTGCACGCCTGTTGCGTGCCAAGGTCTACGAACTCGCAACCGAGCGCGGAATCGACGTCGGGTATCTTGCTGCGGGCACCGCTTCGTGGCGGACCATGGACGACGGCGGCCGCACGGACTCGCTGACGGCACCGGTCCTGCTGACCTCCGTTGCACTGACTGTGCACGGATCGCAGGATGACTACGAACTTCAGCTGACGGAGCAGGCGCGGCTCAACCCTGCGCTGGTGCGTACGCTGCAGACGGACCACGGGATCGATTTCAACGCAGAAGCCGTTGCTCAGCTTGCCTACAGCACCGCCCGCTTCGACCCGCATCCCGTGCTGGACCGCCTCCGTGCACTGACCGACAACGTGCGCGGAATGACCATCGAGCATCACATCCTCGTGTCAACGTTCGCTGATCTAGCCGATGTCGGAGCGGACTCAGCTGTCAGCCCGGAGCATCCCCTGCTGTCTGCGCTGATGGACGCTGCCCGGGAAGGCATCGACGCTCCAACAGATGCGGAAGCGCCGTCGCGGGACATGCCGCTTGATGACAGGCATCCGTCCACCGAATTCCTGATCCTTGACGCGGACTCCGGGCAGCAGCGGGTCCTTGACGCGGTAACGGCAGGCGGGTCGGTTGTTGTGTCCGCACCTCCGGGAACAGGCCAGACGCAGACTGCCCTGAACGCAGCTGCTGCACTGGCAGAGCAGGGCAAGAGCGTGCTCGTGGTCGCCGAGCGGCGAGGAACCCTCAACCAGTTCGTGCAGCAACTCGACGCGCTGAATCTTGGCTCGCTCGTGCTGCAACTCAATGCCAACAGCAGCTCCACACAGTTGAAGGATCAGCTGGTTCGGGCCATTGTGCGCAATGAGAAGGCCGTGCAGCCGAAGCTCACGTCCCTGCATGAAACCCTCGTGTCCCACCGGCACAAACTGCTTGACCATGTCCGCTCCCTGCACAACGTACGCTCGCGCTGGGGGTGTTCGCCTTACCAGGCCATGCAGTCCCTCGCCGAACTGACGTCACTGAACCCTGCACCGGCCACCACGGTACGGTTGAAGCGCAGCGTCATGGACAGCATTCCGAACCGCACGGAACTGACCACGCGGCTCCGCCGTGCCGCCGAGTTGGGCGGCTTCAGCAAGGAAGCGACCCACAGCCCGTGGTACGGAGCGAAGCTGCGCAACCGCAAGGAAACCGAGCACGCCCACAGCCTGGCGGTGGACCTGGCCCGGGACATCCCGCTCTTGCGCGAGAAGGTCGGGGCGGTTGCGGCGCACTCGCACATCGAGCTGGGAACCACTTTCGAGGAGTGGGGCGGGCAACTGGACCTGCTGGTCGCCGTGCGCGCCAGCCTGGACAAGTTCACACCGGACATCTTCGATCGACCGGTCACGGACCTCATCTCGGCAACGGCGTCCTCGTCCTGGCGGCGGGAACGCACCATCGAGATGAGTTCGATGACGCGGTCCCGTTTGCGCAGGGTCGCCAAGGAATACGTTCGCCCGGGCGTTCATATTGCAGACCTCCACCAGTCCCTCGTAGAGGTACAGGAACAGCGCACACTGTGGACGAAGTACGCCACCACGGAGCGGCACCCGTCAGTGCCGACGGGGCTGGCGGAGATCAACAGCTTCTACCGCGCCATCGATTCCAAACTTACCGAGCTCACGGCGACGCTGGCCGGCACGCCGGGCGAGCCGCAGCTTTCCGGGATGCCGCTGGATGAGCTGGCAACCCGCCTTTCAGAATTGGCCCGCGACCGGCAGAGTCTGGCTACGCTTCCCGAGCGCACGCTGCTGCTCGATGAGATGCGGGACAACGGCCTGGGTGAGCTGCTCGATGACCTCTCTGCGCGTGAAGTGGGTGCCCGCCAGGTGGGGGCAGAGCTTGAGCTGGCCTGGTGGCAGTCCGCGCTTGAGGCGATGATCAGCGGTGATGATTATCTTGCAATGTCCGACGGCGCCAGCCTCCGCACGCTTGAGGCGGAGTACCGCCTCGCGGACAATGCGCATGTCGCTTCCGGCGCGAGCCGCATCCGCTGGGCACTCGCTCAACGGTGGCGGGCCGCGCTCGAGACCATGCCCGCCGAAGCCGATCAGCTCCGCGGCCTGCTGCGCGAGGGTGAGCCCGGGCTGGACGCCCTCAGCGCGCAGGCCGATGAACTAGTCACCGCCCTCATGCCGGTCTGGGCAGCCAGCCCGCTGGTCCTGCCGCTGGTCCTTCCCCAGGGCAAAACGTTCGACGCCGTCATTGTGCTCGACGCCGAATCGATCTCCCTCCAGTCCGTGGTTCCCGCTTTGGCGCGGACACGGCAGGTCATCGCCTTCGGTGACGATCGCCTAGGCGGCCCGCGCAGCTTCACGGTGTCGGTCGAGGACGAGCGCCGGAACACACCTGAGCACCTCCCCAGCGCTTACCAGGCGCTGGCGGCAGTCCTCCCTTCGCTGAAGCTTCGGGAGATCTACCGGGGCGTGGACAAGGATCTGGCCGCCTTCCTCAGTGAACGCTTCTACGGAGATGAGCTGACCCGGCTGCCCTCGGCCTCAGAAGTTTCCGCAATGGAGCGCGCGTTCACCGTCGAGTACCTTGCGGACGGAACCGGCATGCCGAGCTCGGATCACGACGGCGTGGAGAGCGTCGCCGCCGAAGTGAACCGCGTAGTGGATCTGGTCTTCGAACACATCCGAAAGCGGCCGAGTTATTCCCTGGCGGTTGTGACTGCAAGCGCTCGGCACGCCCAGAGGGTCGGCGAGGCTGTTCGGCTTACCATGGCAGACGCTCCGTGGGCAGCTGACTTCTTCCTGCCGGGCAATGAGTCTTTCCGCGTTGTGCCCATTGATCGGGCAGCAGGCCTCACCCGGGATGCTGTTATCTTCTCGCTGGGCTTCGGTCGCACGCCGCACGGGCGCGCGCTGCACAATTTCGGGCCTCTCTCGGCGCCGGGCGGGCGTGGCAGGTTTGTCTCCGCGATGACCCGCGCCCGCTACCGGCTGCACGTCCTCACGTGCTTCCGGCCGGAGGACCTGGATCCTGAACGCCTGGGACATGGCGCGCTTGACTTCTACGAGCTTCTGCGTCGGGAACTCGGCGAGGAAGCGGTGCAGAGCTCCGAGGTCCCGACGGAAGCCGCCAACGAAGACCCGCTGGTTGCGGACCTGGTGGAACGACTCCGGCAGCGCGGCGCCGTGGTCCGAAGCAATCACGCCGAGGTGCTGGACATTGTCGCAGCACCCGCTCCGGATGTTGCGACGGCCGATCAAGCTCTGCCTTTTGTTTCACCCGTGGCGATCGAGTCGGACGGATCGGACCGCTACCGTGGGATGACCGTGAGGGAGAGGAGCCGGCTCCGGCCACAGTTGCTCGAACGGATGGGCTGGCGCTACCTGCCGTTGTGGACGATCGAGGTGTTCACTGACCCGGAAGGCTGCGCCGACCGTATCTCCGGATATCTTGGTTTGGAGCAGGCTGACCGTCAGCGTTCGCGCCGGTCAGCACAGGAGCCGCCTGCAGGAAACGGGGAGACAATGGAAACAGGAACCGACAGCACCCAGCCCGAAGACAATGGCGATGCAGCCGGTGGCAAGGCCGGACCCGCCGCCGGAGACACGCCCGGCGATTCCGGGAGCGGGCATACTGCCGGCGCCACATCCCCTGCAGCCCAGCCCAGCTCCGAGGCAACAACGAGTACCGCACCGCACGGAGATGTCATTCCGCAGCGTGCCGGTGAGGATGACCCGCGGTCCTGGAATGACGACGACGGCAACCATGACGAGTGGCTGAAGGAGCAGAAGCCGCCGCACTGGAGCTAGCATCCTCACTGCGGTGCTTGGGCCGGCAGCCACCATGGCTCAGGACCAGTGCGCCGCACTGGGATTCACTTACCCGCTGCTGTTCGCCGCGGTAAGCACCAGGTGAACCTGACCCGTGCTGGAGGCTCCGGCCAACGCCGCGGCTTCATCAGGGTTTGCAGCGACGACCACCAGCCCGTCTTCGGTCCCTGACGGGGCCGAGAACGGCCCCGTTCCTGATTCTTCGGACGTCCAGAGCACTGGTAGCCCGCGCGCCAGGACGGTGTTCTTCGCTGACACTTCAAAGCCGTTGCCCGTGCTCAGCACCACGTCCACCCGTTGCCCGGCCGCCACTAGCTGCACGGTTGATGCGTCAGCCGGTCGAAGGGGGACAGCCACCGTGCCCTCAGGGCTTCCGACGAGGAGGCCCGCTCCAACCAGGAAGTTCTGGGCGAGGATATCCCCGGCATAGACAGGCGTTGCCAGCTGCTGTCCGGCGACCAGGTCCGGTGAACCGAATGAGTGTTCCGGGACGGCCGCCTCGGGAAGATGAACAACGGAAAGCTGGTCCGCAGTAAGTACCGTACCCACGGGAAGGTCCGCTGACGCAGCAACTACCTGCACGGTGGCCGGATCCGGTGGCAGGAACACTTCAACAGCGACGCCGGCGGCAGCGCAGAGGATGCCGGCAGCCAGCAGGCGCCGTTTTCGAAAGATGAACGCGCGGACCCGGTTCCGGGTCCGGTTGGGAGCGCTGGCGGATTTTCTCATGGACCAACGCTAGGCAGGCAGCCGTGCCAGTGGTCCGGAATGAGCCCCTATGTGGAAAAACCGCCCCGGGAGTGCCGGCTGTGCAGGACAACCGGGACTCCCGACGCGGAAAGCACTCGCGAAAAGATCCGGGCTAGGCCGAAGCCGCCGAGCTGGTTGTCGCGGTTCCCTTTGACCTTGCAGACGACGACGTTGCTGACGACGACGCTGGGGAAGAAGAAGGGGCCTTGCCCTCTGACCCCGACGAGCCTCCAGCCGGCTTGGCCGCCGGGCTGCTGCCCGCCTCGACTGAGGAGGACGTGGCACGGGAGTCCGTTCGGTAGAACCCGGAACCCTTGAAGACAACACCCACGCTGTTGAACTTCTTGCGCAGCCTGCCCTCGCACTCGGGGCAGACGGTCAGGGAGTCATCCGAGAAAGACTGCTGGACGTCGAAGGCATGGCCGCAGTCCCTGCAAGCGTAAGCGTATGTAGGCATGGACAATCCTCCTGGAGAAAGTTGTTCAGTGACGGTCCGGTTGCCCTGGTGACCCAGAAACGTTGGCACTCGACCCGTCCGAGTGCCAATTCTACACTGTCAGCCGGTGGGTGAGGAATGCTGCCCGGATACCTTGAAGAGACCCGAGGGCGTGAAAGCGCCGTGCAGCGGCATATCGAGCGGAGTTGCTTCGACCCTCCCGGCAGGTAGTACTTCCTCGTTGTACAGATAGCCGAGCCTGGCGGCATCCGGCTGTTCGAGGACCAATTGAGCCAGGAACCGGTCGTAGTACCCGCCCCCCTGGCCGATCCTGTTTCCCAGTTGATCCATGCCCAGCCCGGGCACAAGCACCAGGCGGAGCGGTAGCAGAGCCGTGAAACTTCGGCGCTCACCGACCGGCTCCCAAAGGGGCGCGCGGGGGCTCTTGGCGAGCTCAACTCCGGGTTGCCAGGACACCCAGCTCAACTGGTACCGCGGTTCACACACCGGAACGACCACGTCGTAGCCCGCCTCAATCAGGGCAGGCAACAGCACCTCGGTGCCGGGCTCCGGAGGAGCTGACAGGTAGGCCGCAATGCACCCGGTGCCCCGCACAGTGCCGGAGTTCAGCCAGGTGAGCACGTGCCTGGCCAGCTCGGCTGCTGCTGTTTGTTGCTCCTGTGCCGCCACGTGGCGGCGCCGCTCACGCAGGGAGCGGCGAAGCTCCTCCTTCATCCGGGAGGCCGGCGTCGGGTTCGGCGAAGACTTCGGCAAAGAAGCGGGTGAGTCCATGCTGGCACTGTACAGCGGGCGTCCGACGTTGCACGTGCATCGAAGGAGCGCCCAATTCTGTAGTGTTGTGGCATGACTGAGCGACCAAGAGTGAACAAGGCCGTCATTCCTGCAGCTGGGCTGGGTACCAGGTTCCTGCCGGCCACCAAGGCGATGCCCAAGGAAATGCTGCCGGTTGTGGACCGGCCGGCCATTCAGTATGTGGTCGAGGAAGCGGTAGGCGCCGGTATCAATGACATCCTCATGATCACCGGGCGCAACAAGAGGTCACTCGAGGACCACTTCGACCGGGTGCCGTTCATCGAGCAGACCCTTGAGGCAAAGGGTGATTTCGAGAAGCTCGCCTCCGTGCGTCGCGCCTCGGAGCTCGGAGACATTCACTACCTCCGTCAGGGGGATCCCAAGGGTCTCGGGCATGCGGTGCTGCGGGCTAAGCTTCATGTTGGGGACGAGCCCTTTGCCGTGCTGCTCGGCGATGACCTGATCGATGAGCGCGATGAACTGCTTGAGACCATGATCGATGTCCAGGCCAGAACCGGGGGGTCCGTGATCGCGCTGATCGAAGTTGATCCCGATCAGATCAGCGCCTACGGCTGTGCTGACATTTCCGGGCTCGACGGTGAGGAATACGTCCGCGTCAACAAGCTGGTTGAGAAGCCCGCTGCTGACGAGGCGCCATCCAACCTTGCGGTCATCGGACGCTATGTCCTGCATCCTCGTGTCTTCGGAGTCCTGGAGGAAACCGGACCGGGCCGTGGCGGCGAAATCCAGCTGACCGACGCTCTGCAGACCCTTGCAGCCGCAGAGGGAGAGGGATCCGGCGTTTATGGCGTTGTCTTCCGCGGCCGCCGGTATGACACGGGGGACAAGCTGAGCTACCTCAAGGCAGTAGTCACCCTCTCCTCCGAACGGGAAGACCTCGGTCCTGACCTGAGGAAGTGGCTGCAGGAGTTCACTGGCTCCTTCGACGGCTAACAACTGACATGTGGGGTCGGTTCACCTGGCCGGTCACCCTTGAAGCCGGCAACCTAGTTCTACGTCCGCTCCGGCACCGCGACAAACGCGAGTGGCTGGAATTGCGTCAGCGCAACCTGGACTGGCTTTCGCCATGGGAAGCGTCCAACCCGGCACCGGGCGGATACTTGCCGACCTACCACGAGATGGTGCGGGCGCTGAATTCGCAGGTGCGCTCGGCCAGTGCGCTGCCGTTCGTGATCGCAGAGCGGCCCGAAGGTGGAGGCAGGCCTGCCATGGCAGGCCAGCTCACCGTGTCAGGAATCGTGTGGGGTTCCGCCCTCACAGCGACACTCGGTTATTGGGTGGACAGGGAGCGGGCGGGCCGGGGAATTGCGCCGACTGCGGTGGCGCTGGCAACCGACTACTGCTTCTGGGAACTCGGTCTGCACCGCATGGAAATCAACATCCGGCCGGAAAACGCTGCCAGTCTCCGGGTAGTCCAGAAGCTGGGTTTCAGGGATGAGGGTATTCGTCGGTCCTACCTGCATATCGCCGGTTCCTGGGCCGACCATCGTTCCTTTGCGTTGACGTCGGACGAGGTTCCAGGCGGTCTTTTGCGCAGGTGGCAGGAGAGAGCGCCGCGGCTCTGACGAACTTCTTGATTTCCCCCTCGGACACACCGCCGCGAATGAGAGACCGAAGGGGCAACTGCTCCTAACGTTTTGTAGGTGGACTTCTCTCTGAACAGCTCAGTCGTACTGGCGGCAATCGTCGGGCTCTGGCTCATCTGGGTGGCCCCCTTCCTGATGCGGCGCCGGCAGCCACTGCCCGTTACCGGCCTCGCACCCATCGCATTTCCAAGCACCGCACACGGAGACGCCGGTTTCCAGAGGAGCGTCATGACAATGTCCGCCGCTGACAATTCACGGCCCGCATCCGCATCCCCGTCTGCCGGGCGCGCAGGTTCAGGGTCCTCGAAGGTGTCAGGCGGCGCACCGGGCCTCCGGATTCACTGGGGCAGGCTCACAATCGCGCTGGTCGGCGCGGTTGCGCTCACAACAGCGCTTGTCACCTCGGTGCTCGCCGTCGTCGGCCTGGCCCCTTCAGTCCTTCCTGTGGTTGCGCTCCTGGTGGCGATCGCCAGCGTCGCAGTGCTGCGCACGCTTGCACTGCGCGGGCGCAGCCGCAGTCCCCAGC
>NZ_JAROKN010000047.1:0-23296 GCF_029455255.1 Arthrobacter vasquezii
GCGCCTCCTGCGGCGACGGCTGCGGCGATGCGCGCGTCAGCGACGTCGTGCGGCACCCACACGTCGAGGTGGAACCGCTGCCGTGGGGTTTCATGCGCATCTGTGCCCTGAAACCAGAGCAGCGGAACACGGCCGGAAGGGTCCACGACGTCGTCACCACTCACATTGCGGGCATCGCCGGTGAGCAACGCGGCCCAGAACGGTCCCGCGTCGGCGAGCGCCGCGGTATCGAGCGCGAGTTCCACTTCGGCGAGCGCCCCTGGCTGCGGCGTCAGGCCCTGCTCCTGCGCGATGGAACTGATGGCTCGTGCGAGGTCCACATCGCGCTGTGTCAGTGCACCGACGTCGTGACTGATCAGTTTCAGGTCCACGTGCGGGTAGGTGAGGGTGACATCGGGGTGATGGTTGGCTGCCTCTGCGGCCTCGGTCACAGCGGTCACGAACCGGAGCCCCGCGGTGAAGCTGCCGGTGCGGAAACGGGCGTGGATGCCCTGCGCGAGCTGGCGCCAGTCGTTGAGCCCGGCGTCGAGAATCTGCGTGCTGGTGAGCTTGTCCATGACCCCAGTATGTCGCGGCACGGGGCAGCTGTGACCTATCGGAGCACCTTATTGCGCGAGGGTCATCGAGATCTGATAGCGGTCGGACCGGTAGGTGGAGATCGAATACTCGATCGGCGTGCCGGGTTCTTCCGGTCCGGTGAATGAGCGCCGGTGAAAGAGGAGCACCGGGGCGCCCAGCGCGATGTCGAGCAGCTGCGCAATATCCGCTGACGCAGCACTTGCCTGGACGGTCTGTTCCACGCGCCGCACCGGATGCCCGGACGCCGAGAGCACGCGGTAGAGGGAACCGGTCAGGTCTTCGGCCAGCAGGTTGGGAAGCAGCGCTGGCGGGAGCCAGGACTCGTCAACGCTGACGGGTGCATTGTTGGCGAGCCGGAGTCGCCTCAACCGGTATGCCGGCGCATTCTCGGCAAGGCGAAGATGCGACGCCGCGGCGTCCGGCGGTTCACAGAGCTCAGCTGTGATCACGCGGGTGCTGGGTTGGAACCCGGCAGCGCGCATGTCGTCATTGAAGGACGCCAGGTGCAGCACCGACCGAACCATGCCATGGGACACGAAGGTGCCCTTGCCCTTTTCCCGTACCAGCTCGCCGTCCCGGACGAGATCGGAAATGGCTCGGCGCACGGTGATGCGCGAAACCCCGAACATCTCCTCGAGCTGGCGTTCACCGGGCAGCGCTTCGCCCGGCTTCAATCCTTGCGCGAGCTCCTGGAGCTGGCGCCGCAACCGGAGATGCTTGAGCTCGCCTGACCGGTTTACACCGGCGCTGTGCGTTTTCTCCATGCATCTGTAATATCAGAACAACTGGTTATAACCAGTCACTGCGCCAGGAACTCGATCTGTGTCACCGAATGAACCGACCAGTATGCATTTGCCCCTGAAGACCTAAGGACCCGCATGACGCCCTATGGCAGGCAGCTCACCCACCGCCGGGAAATTATGTGCAGCTTCAGTGACTCCGCCGGCCTCGACGCCACCGGAGCTGCACAAAACTTCCAACCCCGACCGGATGCCCGGGCCAGATGAACAGCGGCCAGAACCGGGTACTCCGCGGCCGGCTGGTCACCGGCCAGCCGGCCGCGGACATTCTTGACGACGGCGCCATCTGGCTCGCCGGGGACCGCATCGAATGGTGCGGACCGGCGTCGGAGTTGCCAGCCGGGAGTCCGCAGGAGGTCGAGGAGGTCCCGGTGATCCTGCCGGGGCTGGTTGACCTGCACTGCCACGGCGGGGCTGGGCACACCTTCTCGGCCGACCCCGACGGCGCACGCGCTGTCGCGGCCCATCACGCTGCCAACGGAACGACGTCGCTGCTCGCCTCGCTGGTCTCCGCACCGGCTGAGGAGCTGATGGTACAGATTGAGGCGCTTCGGGACCTGGTCGACGACGCAACACTCGCCGGCCTGCACCTCGAAGGCCCGTTCATCGCCGCCGATATGTGCGGGGCACAGAACCCCGCGGCAATCATCGACGGCGATCCGGCCCTGCTTCGTCAGTGGCTCGAAACCGGGCGTGGAACCATACGGTCCCTCACACTGGCCCCGGAAACCGCCCACTTCGACGAGCTGGTGTCCCTCTGCCGGCAACACGGCGTCGTCCCGTCGGTCGGGCATACGGCAGCGACTGCGGCGCAGATGCGTGCGGCCCTTGAGCACAATCCGGGCGGGACGTGGTCGGCCACGCACCTGTTCAACCGCATGCCTCCTCTGGACCATCGCCGCCCAGGACCGATCGCAGTGCTGCTGGAAACAGCCCGCCGTGCGCCGGACTCCATGGTCCTGGAACTGATTGCCGACGGCGCGCACCTGCACCCGGACACCGTCCGGATGGTCTTCGGCCTCGTCGGCGCGGACGGTATCGCTCTTATCACGGATGCCATGGCCGCCGCCGGCATGAGCGACGGCGACTACACGCTCGGCACACTGGACGTCGAGGTGCGCAACGGAACCGCGCGACTCGCTTCCCCGGACGGGACCGCCGGCGCCCTCGCCGGAGGCACCAGCCGCCTGCTGGAGAACCTGCGGCGCTGCCGCGACTGGGGCATAAGCCTCGCCGATGCGGTTGCGGCTGCATCCTCCACTCCGGCACGGCTCATCGGGAACGACGACGTCGGAATGCTCAGCCCCGGACGGCGGGCAGATGTAGTGGTCGCCTCGGACGAGCTCGAAGTACTGCAGGTGTACCGCTCAGGTGCCCTGCAACAGCCAGCACCAAAGGAAAGGTCTTAACTGTGCAGGTCATCATCTGCGAGTCACCGGAACAGGTCGGTTCGCGCGCCGCGGACATCATCGAGGCACGCGTACGGCAAGGGCCGGCAGTGCTGGGCCTTGCGACGGGCAGTTCGCCGTCGGGAACCTACCGCGAGCTGATCCGTCGCCATCGGGAAGAACAGCTGAGTTTCAGCGACGCCACGGCGTTCACGCTCGATGAGTACGCGGGGCTCCCGCTGGATCACGACCAGTCCTACCACTCAACCATTCGCCGCGAGTTCGTGGATCACGTGGACCTCCCGCTATCCCGACTGCTGACTCCTCACGGGGACGCGGAAGACCTGCGGGCCGAAGCCGTCAGGTATGACGAGGCCATTCGCGAAGCCGGCGGCGTCGACATCCAGATCCTCGGCATCGGTGCGAACGGGCATATCGGCTTCAATGAGCCGACGTCGTCCCTCAATTCGCGGACCAGGGTCAAGACCCTCGCCGGAGCCACCCGGTCAGACAACGCCCGGTTCTTCCCCGGCGGTGAGGTTCCCCAGCTCTGCCTGACCCAGGGGCTCGGAACCATCCGCGAGGCGCACCAGGCGGTGCTGGTAGCGCTGGGTGCCAACAAGGCCGGCGCCGTCCGGGCAATGGTTGAGGGACCGGTGAGTGCGTTCTGCCCTGCCTCGGTCCTGCAGCTGCACCCACGCGCCGTCGTCGTTCTGGATCCCGAGGCAGCCTCCCAGCTGCAGCTGATCGACTACTACCGCAGGGCGCAGGAACTGAACGACAAGCTGCTGGGCCGGTAGCACCGGTCGCCGGCAGCGTCAGTCCGGGCAGCGCCGGTCAGGGTTCGGGGTTCCGGGAATCGTACTGGCCGAAGCGCGGTTGTAGGCGTGCCAGCAGCACCACGAGCAGGATGCACACGATCCCGCCCCACAGCGCCGTCCAGCCCTCACCGATCCACTCGGCGAACCCGCCGCCCACCAGCTCCCCCAGCCTGGGGCCGCCAGCGACGACGACGATGAACACTCCCTGCAGGCGCCCCCTCATCGCATCGGGAGTTGCTGACTGCAGAATGGTGCTGCGGAAGACGCCGCTGACCGAGTCCGAAACACCCGCCAACAGGAGGCAGACGGCGGCAGGGATGATCCACGGCGTCATCCCGCCGTCGGGTGACCGCCCGGCCAGGATGACGACCAGCCCGAAGGCGCTGATCGACGCGCCCCAGCCGACGACGGACCACTGGACCGCCCGCCCCTGCCGGTGGATGTGCCCCAACGGACCCGAGAACAGTCCGGATAGGACTGCCCCGAATGCGCTTGCTCCCAGCAGGATGCCGACGGTCAGCTCACCGCCGCCGATGAACACGGCACCCACCGCCGGCAGGAGCACGCGCGGCTGGGCCATGACCATTGCCGCAAGGTCAATGAGGAACGTCATCCGGATGTTCGGCCGCGTGCCGAGGTAGCGGAATCCTTCGATGACGGTGGCAAGGCCGGCTCGGCGCACCGGCCCTTCCGGCGGCATGGCTGGCAGGCGGAACAGCGCCCACAGCGCGGCGGTGAAGGTAACGACGTCGATGGTGTAGGTCCAGCCATAGCCCACCTGGGCGATGAGCACGCCGGCCAGCATGGGACCGACGGTGAAGGCGAGCCCAAACGTGATCATGGACAGGGCGTTGGCTGCGGGAAGCAGCTCAGGGCGCACCAGCCGCGGGATGATGGCCGTCCGCGTGGGCTGGTTGATGCCTGCAAACCCGCTGTGGACGGCGATCAGGAGGTACAACAGCCAGATGTTGTCAGCACCCATCCAGGCCTGCAGCGCGATGCCGATGGTTGACGCCCACAGTCCCAGACCGGACAGCAGCGCCACCTTGCGGCGATCATGCGCGTCCGCCACCGCGCCGCCATACAGGCCGGCGAAGATTAGCGGCACCAGTGCGAACAACCCGATGAGACCGACGTTCAGGCTTGATCCCGTGATGTCGTAAACCTGCAGGCTGACTGCAACGAGGGTGAGGTTGGTGCCGATCGCGGACAGCGCCGTGCCGAAGTACAGTCTGCGGAACGCCGGACTTTCCTTTAGCGGAGTGATATCGGCAAGGAGTCTGGGCACCCGGCAAGTGTACCGGCGGAGCGGTTACCTCCGGCAACGACTCACGGTTCCTCCTACCGTTTCATCAGCCTGCTGACTTTCCTTCCTACGGTGGCTAGGGTTGCTCTCACAGTGCGGTGCGTCGCCGATCATCCAGCGGGAGGAAAATCGTCATGCTTACCAGCGAAGTTGCTGAAGGAATCCACTGGCTCGAGCACGCCCACGTGAACGTCTACTTCGTTGAGCAGGAGGATCGCGTCATGATTGTCGACGCCGGCCTTCCGGGCATCTGGCCGCACATCAGGGCCGCGCTGCGGGAACTCGGGTTCGAGAATTCGGTGGTGGCACTGGTTCTCACTCACGCGCACTTTGACCACGTGGGCGTAGCCGCCAAGCTGCGCACTACCTACCGCCTGCCCATTCTTGTCCATCCCGGGGACGCCTACATTGCCGCGCATCCCTACCGCTACAAGCACGAGCTGAACCGCCTGACCGTACCCTTGCGCAATCCGGGAAGCCTGCCGATCCTCGGCAGAATGACACTGGCGGGGGCTTTGACGGTCCGCGGCGTCACGGACACGCTGCCGCTTGTGCCCGGAATTGCGGGCAACCTTCCCGGCACCCCGGAGATCGTCCACGTTCCCGGCCATACCGCCGGCCATGTGGCCCTCCACTTCGCGGACCGGCAAACGCTGATCGTCGGCGACGCACTGGTCACCCTGAATCCCTATACCGGCCTGAAGGGACCCCAGATCGTCTCCGGAGCGGCAACGGCGGACTCACCGCAGGCACTGGAATCGCTCGACCGGATCGCGGCGCTTCCCGCCGACAGGGTGCTGACCGGACACGGCGAGCCATGGCTCTCAACTCCGGCAGACGCCGTCGCCATCGCCAGGCTGAACGGGCCGTCCTGACGGATCAGTCTGAAGCGTGTTCGGCGATGGCGGTGTCAATCGCCTCCAGCAGCCGCTCATTCCCGAGAATCCGGAAGTGCCCCATCACATCCAACTGCACGTTGGTGGCCCCGACCAGCTCGCTGCCGCCCGGAATGTGCGGGTCGAACGTCCCGTAGATCGAGGTGATGCGCGAATTCACCGCGAGGTTGGCGCGCAGCGCGTTCAGGGTCCGGTTCCGTGGAGAGAAGGCCCGCAGGCTCGGCAGCAGCGCAAACATGGCGTAAACCGAGCCTGAAAACGGCGAGTTCACCGCAATGAGCTGACGGACACGCGGCGCGGAATCCGGCAGGGTCATGACGTACTTCCCGATCAGGCCGCCCTTGCTGTGGGCTACGAGGACCACGTCGGTCAGGTTGCGCTCACGCAGGTATTGCTCCACCAGCTCAGCCATCGCGGGAACGGTTCCACGGTTGTAGCCCAGAGCCGTGACCGCATGCACAGGATGCCCCGCTGCGTGCAGGTGGGCTGCCACCGGGTGCATGAACTGCCAGGGCTCATAGATACCGGGCAGCAGAATCACGGGCGCCTTGTCCCCGGACAGCTGCCGACCAGCATCTCCCCGGAACAGAAAGCCACGGGCCTGCCAGAAGCCAACATAGGCGTAATCGAGGATCCACGCCCCGCCGCGCCTAAGCAGCCGCATGCGGGTCTCCCTTGAGCAGCCCCCGAGCGGTCTCTGCCGGTCGGCTGTACATCAGGACGTGCGGAACGTCCGGAACCTCCACCACTGTGGCATTGGGATTGGCGTCGGCCAGCCGCAGCAGCCAGTCCGTCGGGGCGATCGGATCCCGTTCCCCGCGCATCAGCACCACCGGGCACGCTACGCAGGGAAGCGCCTCCTCGAGCTTGTGGCCGACCATCGCCGGGAGGGTCCGCAGATACGGCACGATCGAGCGCAGATAGTCCGTGAACACCATCAGGTTCACGGCCGGTGATTCACGCAGCGTGTCCTGCGCCAACCGCAGCGCCTGCTTGCCGATGGAGCGTTCGCGATCATTCACGGTAGGGCCAAGCAGCACGAGTTTGTGCACCAGCTCCGGCCCGTGCGCCGCAGTTTCGGTTGCCACCTGACACCCCATCGAGTGCCCAATAAGCACCACGGAGCCCACATCGAGGTTGCGCAGAACGGTCAGCACAATCTCTCCGAGCTCCGGAACAGACAGCGGGCGGTGCGGCCCTGGAGAGGAACCGAACCCGGGCAGCTCGATGGCATACACCGCGCTGTTCCGCGCCAGTTCGGCGGCGAGACGCTCGAAGTAGCGGGCCGAGACGCCGATACCGTGAACCAGCACCACAGGATCTCCCCGCCCCACTCTCCGCACGGTCACCACGCAGTCCGCAACGCGCTCCTTAACTACGTCATCCCATGGCCCGCGGCCCATTCTCCTACCCTTCATCGCCGGCATCTCCATCCAGCGTAGTCCGTTAGGTTCGGCTTATTATGAATTACTCACAACAGATGTTTGACTGGTGTCATGACCGAACATACCGCGCCCGCGAACACGTGGGCTGAGTCCCTGCGTTCAGCGGGACGCCGGGTGACGAAGCAGCGCCTGGCGGTACTCGCCGCCGTTGAGCAGTCGCCGCATTCAACCGCGGACGACGTCGTCACTGCGGTCCGCGCCGAACTCGCCGACATCACCGTGCAGTCGGTCTACGTAGTGCTCTCCGACCTCACCGTCAGCGGACTGCTGCGCAGGATCGAAACACCCAACTCGCCCGCACGGTATGAGACCAGGGTGAATGACAATCACCACCACGCCGTCTGCACCGGGTGCGGCCGGATCGAGGATGTGGACTGCGCCGTGGGGCATGCACCGTGCCTGACGCCCGCCTGGTCGCCGGGCTCAAACCAGATGACCATCCAGATTGCCGACGTCGTCTATCAGGGCCTGTGCAACGACTGCCGCGAGGCATCCGCCCAAAATTTCACCACTACTTCCTGAACTAACTGAAACACACTGAAAGAAGGAGAATCCATGACTGCCAACTACAGCACCACCCAATCGGGTGCCCCCGTTGTTGACGACAGCAATTCCTCGGCGCTGGGCCGCGACGGCGCCATCCCGCTGACTGACCATTACCTGATCGAGAAGCTCGCCCAGTTCAACCGCGAGCGCGTGCCCGAGCGCGTTGTGCACGCCAAGGGCGGCGGCGCATTCGGCGTATTCGAGGCCACTGAGGACGTCAGCAAGTACACCAAGGCAGCTCTCTTCCAACAGGGCGCACAGACCGAGACGCTGCTCCGGTTCTCCTCCGTCGCCGGTGAGCAGGGTTCTCCTGATACCTGGCGCGACCCCCGCGGGTTCGCCCTGAAGTTCTACACCTCCGAGGGCAACTACGACCTCGTGGGCAACAACACCCCGGTGTTCTTCATCCGCGACGGCATCAAGTTCCCCGACTTCATCCACTCGCAGAAGCGCCTTCCCGGCTCCAACCTGCGTGATGCAGACATGCAGTGGGACTTCTGGACCCTCTCCCCCGAGTCCGCACACCAGGTGACCTGGCTGATGGGTGACCGCGGCCTCCCCGCCTCGTGGCGGACCATGAACGGTTACGGCTCACATACCTACCAGTGGATCAACGAGGCCGGAGAAAAGTTCTGGGTCAAGTACCACTTCAAATCCGCCCAGGGCCACGAGGCGCTGACCGGCGACGAGGCCGAGGCACTCGCCGGCTCCGACGCCGACCACCACATCCGTGACCTCTACGAGAACATCGAGCAGGGCAACTTCCCCAGCTGGGATCTCAAGGTCCAGGTCATGCCGTATGAGGATGCGAAGAACTACCGGTTCAACCCGTTCGACCTCACCAAGGTGTGGCCGCACGCGGACTACCCGCTGATCCCGGTCGGCAAGCTGACCCTGAACCGCAACCCGGAGAACTACTTCGCGCAGATCGAACAGGCAACCTTCGCGCCGTCGAACTTCGTTCCGGGCATCGCCGCGTCGCCGGACCGCATGCTGCAGGCACGCATCTTCTCCTACGCAGACGCACACCGCTACCGCGTGGGCACCAACCACGCGCAACTGCCCGTCAATGCCCCGAAGAGCGAGGTTCGCAACTACTCCAAGGACGGCGGCGCACGCTTCTTCTTCAACTCGCCGCAGACCCCGGTCTACGCACCGAACTCGATGGGCGGCCCTGCTGCAGACCCGTCGCTGACGGGCCCCGAGGGCGGCTGGGAGAACGACGGCGATCTGGTGCGTGCCGCCCACAGCCTCCACGCTGAGGACGACGACTTCGGTCAGGCCGGAACGCTGTACCGGGAGGTCTACAACGACGCCGAGAAGGCGCGTTTCCTGGAGAACATCACCGGTGCGGTGAGCGGCGTGACCATTGCGGACATCCGCGAACGCGCCATCCAGTACTGGACCAATGTCGATGCCGATCTCGGTGCCAAGCTCCGCGCCAACCTCGGCAGCGCGTCCGGTGCTGCACAGAACTCTGACGCCGAGGCTGCGAACAAGTTCTAGTCCGTAGCGTTTAACCACGCAACGCTGAAGGGCGGGCCCATAGCGGGCCCGCCCTTCCTGCACTTCTTATCTGTTTGCCTGGGAGAGAGCCTGGTCCAGTCCGGTGAAGAAGCGGTCCATCAGCAAGTGCAGTGCCTGTTCGACTGAATCCCGGTCCTGGTTCAGGACGTAGTCATACTGCAGGCCGTACAGACTTGTTGTGAACAACCGCGCCGAGGAATCGGCCTCCGCACGCTGCATACCCTGATTGACCAGCCAGTCTGCCGACAAGGAATGCCAGTAAGCGAACTTCCTCATGGCACTGCCTCGTGGATTGAGGCTCACTGCATCCTGAAGAGCCGCTTCGAATTCAAGGCGCTGCAGCTGTCTGTTCCGCTCAATCAGGAGCCAGTTCCACGAATCGAGAATCCACCTGCGGAAATCTTCCCGGGCAAATCCTTCGGGATTCTCAGGCTTCAACGCGTCATGACGCGCCTCGATGTGCCGGACAATCTCATTGATGAGTTCCTCGCGGTTGCCGAAGTGGTACACGAGTACGTAGCTGCTGATACCCAGGCCGTCCGCCAGGGTGCGGAAGCTCAGGCTCGCGAACGTCTTGTCGAGGAGATGATCGACAATCTGCTCGAGGAGCTCGTTCTTCCGTTCCGGTTTCGGGGGGCGCGCCATTGCTGAATAGTACAGCGCGTGGAGCACGCCCCCGTGCGCACTTCCTACTTCCCGGCGCGCAATTCCTCCAACACCGGCTCGCCCGTTTTATCTTCTGCGGCAAGGCGTGAGTGCCGCTGTCCATAGGCGAAGTAGATAGCGAAACCGACCACGAGCCAGATCCCGAAGAACACCCAGGTCACGGTGGCCAGGTTGAGCATGAGGTACACGCAGAGGATGGCCGACAGGATCGGAATGACCTTGCCGAACGGCACACGGAAGGATGGCTTCAGGTCGGGCCGCTTCTTCCGGAGTACCACGATGCCCAGACTGACGGTGACGAACGCGGAAAGCGTGCCGATATTGATCATCTCGGCGAGCAGTTCAACCTCGGTGAAACCGGCCAGGAGAGCGACGACGACGCCGCACAGAATCTGCGTGCGCGCAGGAGTGCTTCGCTTGGCTGAGGTCCGGCTCAGTCCGCGGGGCATCAGGCCGTCGCGACTCATGGCGAAGATGACGCGCGCCAGGCCCATGAGCAGCACCATGATGACCGTGGTCAGCCCGATCAGGCTGCCCACGGAAATGATTCCGGCGGCCCAGTCAGCACCCACAAGCTGGAATGCGGTGGCCAACGACGGCGACTCAGTTGCGGCCAGCTCCTGGTAGGACACCATGCCTGTCACGGCCAGCGTCACCAGGATGTAAAGCACGGTCACCAGGGCGAGTCCGCTGAAGATGCCGCGCGGGAGGGTCTTCTGTGGATTCTTCACTTCCTCCGCGGAAGTGGCCACGACGTCGAAGCCGATGAATGCGAAGAACACCAGTGCCGCGCCGGAGATGATGCCCGTGAAACCGTACATGGCAGGATTTGCGCCGCTAAGGAAGGACAGGAACGGCTGGGACGCCCAGCTGCTGTCGAGTTCGGCCGGTGCCTCCGAGGCAGGGACAAACGGCGTGTAGTTTGCGCCGTCGATGTAGAAGAACCCAACGACGATGACGAACAGGACGATGGCGATCTTGATGATCGTGAAGATGTTGTTCACGCGGGCGGAAAGCTTGGTTCCCAGCACCAGGATCATCGTGAAGATGGCGACGATGATCAGCGGGCCCCAGTACACCGTGATGCCCAGGAGGTTGACCTGGGACGGAACGTCGAGGTTAAGCACCGCGAACAGATCGCTGAGGTAGACGCCCCAGAACTTCGCGATGACGGCGCCCGCCATCAGCAGCTCGAGGATGAGGTTCCACCCGATGATCCACGCGAGAAGCTCTCCCATGGTGGCGTACGTAAAGACGTAGGCACTGCCTGCCACGGGCATTGCCGTTGCGAACTCGGCGTAGCACATGATGGCGAGCGCGCAGGTGATGGCGGCGAGCACAAACGAGATGGTCACTGCAGGGCCGGCGTTGAATGCTGCTGCCTGGGCACCGACAGAGAAGATCCCGGCACCGACAGCAACTGCGACGCCCATGATCATGAGGTCCCAGGTGGTCAGCGACCGCTTGAGTGTGCGGCCTTTCTCACCTGAGTCTGCGATCGATTGTTCGATCGACTTGGTGCGGAAAAGATTCACGGCTTTGTGTCCTTTGTGGGGAAAACTGACCGGTCAATCGTAATGAGCACGTAATACGCCTCCACATTCGTCTCGGCATGTGAGACGAATGTGGAGGCGTATTGGGACGGTCAGTGTCTGGTTGAGACAGGCGCCGACTCCGTCAGTGGGCGTGCGCCGTCGTCGTCCGTGTGTTCAACCAGGCGAGCGCCTTCAACGTCAACATCGGGCAGGACGCGGTCCAGCCACTTCGGCAGCCACCAGGCTGAGCGGCCGAGGAGGTGCATCGCGGCCGGGATGAGGGTCATCCGGACCACGAACGCATCGAGCAGCACACCGAACGCCAGGCCGAAACCGATGGGGCGGACCATGGTCAGATGCGAGAAGACAAAGCCTGCGAACACCGAGACCATAATGATGGCCGCAGCCGTGACCACCCTGGCGCCGTGGCTGAATCCGACCCGCACGGCTTCCTTGGCGGGCCGGCCATGAACGAAGGACTCGCGCATACCGGAGACAAGGAACATCTGGTAGTCCATGGCCAGACCGAAGAGCACGCCGATCAGGATGATGGGGAGGAAGCTCAGGATCGGGCCGGGGTTGGTGACGCCGAAGAAGTCTCCCAGCCAGCCCCACTGGTAGATCGCGACGGTGGCACCGAAGCTGGCCAGTAGCGAGAGCAGGAAGCCGGCGGTGGCGATGAGCGGCACCAGGATGGACCGGAACACCAGGAGCAGCAACACCAGCGACAGCCCGACGACGATGCCCAGGTAGAGCGGCATGGCCTCCATGAGTTTCGCGGAGACGTCGATGTTCGCGGCGGTCTGCCCCGTGACGGACACGGTCACGCCGGTAGCGTCCTCGATGCTGGCGGCTTCGGCACGGAGGTCACGCACCAGTTGCTCGGTGCTCTCGCTCGCCGGGCCTTCTTCCGGGATGACCTGGTAGATCGCGGTGCGTCCGTCGTCGCTGATTCCGGCAGGGACAGCGGTGACGACGTCATCAATGGCGGCGAGGCGGTCGGCGACGTCGAGCTGGAGGTCGGTGCGCTCGCCCTCATCCTCGATCGGGGGCAGTTCACCGACGGCGAGGAGAGGTCCGTTGGTGCCTTCGCCGAACTTCTCCCCCACCAGTGTGTAGGCCTGGTAGGCGGTGGAATCGGTCGGCTCGGAGCCGCCGTCAGGCAGGCCGACGCGCAGTTCCAGCGCCGGCAAAGCAAGCACACAGAGCGCGACGACGCCAACCAGTACCGTGAGGATGGGTTTGCGGGTGACAAAACCGCCCCAGCCGCGGCCTGCGGCATAGGAATTGTCAACAGAGTGCTCGTCAGCCTGTGCCTCGCTGGCGGAGTGCGCGGTCTTCCAGCGGCGTTTCGAGATGACCCTGCGGCCCATGAAACCAAGCAGCGCGGGCGTCAGGGTGAGCGCAACCAACACGGCGACGGCGACTGTTCCGGCAGCGGACAGGCCGAGGATCGTGAGGAACGGCAGGCCGGGGACGGCGAGCGCAGCCAGCGCGATGATGACCGTGATGCCCGCGAAAAGCACAGCGTTGCCCGCGGTTCCGGTGGCGCGTGCGATGGATTCCTGCAGCGGCATGCCGCGCAGCAGCTGTGTGCGGTGGCGGTTCACGATGAAGAGCGAATAATCGATCCCGACGGCGAGTCCGAGCATCAGCGCGAGCACCGGCGAGATGGAGCTCATCTGGATGACTCCGGTGAGTGCGAAGGTTATTCCGACGCCGACTCCTACGCCGACGATGGCCATGAGCAGCGGCAGGCCGGCTGCTACCAGCGTCCCGAGCATGACGATCAGGACAATGGCGGCGACCAGGAGGCCGATGACCTCGGCCGGACCGAAAATCTCGGAGATGTCCTGGACGATCTCCTTGCTGTATTCGACGTTCAGCCCGGCTTCAGTCGCGGCGCCCGCTGCTTCCTGGACCGCTTCACGGGTCTCGGGTGTGATGGCGTCTACTGCGGTGGTGAACTGGACGCTGGCAACCGCTGTGGTGCCGTCGTCGGACACGAACTGAATGGCTGAGGTGGCCTCGAGGAGGCGCTCTCCGCGCTCGAGTTCCACTCGGGCTGCGTCGAGTTCTGCCTGGCCCTCGTCGAGCTGGGCGCGCTGGGCGTCGATCTCGGCCTGGGCGGCGTCAAGCTGCGCCACGGTTGCGTCGATCTGCTCAGCGGGCAGGAACGCCTTCCCCGCTTCAAATTGAGCGCGCTGGTCATCGAGCTGCGCCTGGGCGGCATCGAGTTGGGCGGCGCCGTCGGCGAGCTCCTGGGCGCCGGCCTCGAGTTCCGCCCTGCCGTTCGCGATCTCCTCGCGGCTGTCGGCGAGCTGCTGGGCAGTCTCGAACGGGTCGATGACTGATTCGACGCCGTCGAGCCCTTCCACCTCCGTGAGGGCAGCCGTGACTTCCTCCTGCTGCTCGGCGGTGAACTCACCGTCAGTGCTCTGGAAAACGATGGTCCCCATGCCGCCGACGGCCTCGGGCATCTCATCCTTGAGCTGATTGAGGACACGCTGTGACTCGGTGCCCGGGATGGTGAAGTTGTTGCTCAGTGCGCCGGAGAAGGCGACGGCGGAGCCACCTACCGCAACCATGATGGCCAGCCAGGCGGAGACCACCCACCAGCGGCGGCGGTAGGCGAAGGAACCGAGTCGGTACAGGAGGAAAGCCATGGTGTTGTGCGTCCTGGGTTAGAGGTCTGGATTAGGAGGAAGGACGGGAGAAGCCGTCGCGCAGCATGGTCAGCGTCGCGACGATGGAGTCCTCGAGGGTTTGCGCCGCATTGTGGTCCGGGTTCTCACTCGATGCCCATTCCCGCATTGCGGCCTTGGCGCAGGAGAGAAGTGAGCCGACCAGCGCGTGCACGTAGAGGGTTGATGCCTGGCCGCGCAGCCGGTCCTCGACCGCGCTGATGATGCGGGCTTCAGCCCGCTCCCAGGCGAGGAGGTGGGTACCGAGGAGGTCCGGGTTGCCTGCAGCCATGCGGAAGAGGTCGCCGCAGTCCTTCAGGTTTTCCACCTTGGTGGTGGCGGCGAGCGCGGCAATCATCGCGTCGAGGATGGGCTCATCCCCGGGACGGTCCGCGAGTTCGGCTTCGGCGCGGTCGAGAAACGACTCCGTGGAGACGATCAGTGCCTCTTCCGGGCTGTGAAAGTAGTTGAAGAAGGTGCGTCGGGAGACGTTCGCCTGATCGGCTATTTGCTCAGCCGTGAATCCGCCCATGCCGTGGGTGCGTGCGAGGTCCAGAGCCGCCTGGGCAATGGCCCTCCGTGTTTCGAGCTTGTTCTGCTCGCGGCGGCTGATTTGCTGTTCTGTCACATACTTACACTATGTGCAACTTTGCACAGAGTGCAAACTGGCGTTCCCGCCGTCGCGCGTGCGGGCCACATTCCCCGGGTACTGAGCATGAAACGGCGTGTCGCCTACCGACACGCCGTTTATTGGGCAAGCCATCCCTAAGAAGGTGGGGAAACCGGCCCACCGCGAAGAACCCCTGGCACTTACTCCCCGCGGGAAATCGCGATCATGTCCTCGCGCGGAACCAGCTTCACACGCTCGCGGACCAGCTCAGGCAGGCTGCCGTCGTCGTGCATGTAGTTGGCGCCCAGCTTCATTTCGTGGGAATCGAGCTTCAGCCAGCCCTCCCAGGTGGTGTACCGGACGCCGCGATCCTCAAGGAGGTTGATGATGGCGTCTTCCGACGGATGCTCTGCCGGGGGCAGGTTGAGGCGGTCCTCCAGGAGGTAGCCGATGGTCTCAAGGGCGTCACCCTTGGTGTGGCCGATCAGCCCCACGGGCCCACGCTTGATCCAACCCGTGCAGTAGATGCCGGGCACCGCGTTGCCTGACTCGTCGATGACCCGGCCGCCCTCGTTGGGAATGACGCCGGCCTGCTCGTCGTAGCCCACCTCCGGAAGTTCGGAGCCGAAGTAGCCGATAGCCCGGTAGAGCGCCTGGACCGGGTAGTCGAGATACTCGCCCGTACCCTCGACTGAGCCGCTGCCGTTGAGGCGGGTGCGTTCGAAGCGGATGTTCGCAACCTTGCCCGGAGTCTCCGGCGAGTCAGTGATCTCCACAGGACTGTGCAGGAAGTGCAGGTGAAGGCGGCGCGACGCCGTGAACTCCGCCGGGTCTTCCGGCTGCTCAACCAGCCAGTTGGTCAGCGTCTTGACCATCGTCTTCGTCTGGTTATTGCTGGCGATCTGCTGTTCCGAGGCCTCGTCAAAGTCGAAATCCTCCGGGTACAGCACAATGTCGACGTCCCGTGAGTGGGACAGCTCGCGCAGTTCCAGCGGCGTGAACTTTACCTGTGCGGGACCGCGGCGGCCGAAGACGTGCACGTCCGTCACCGGCGACTTCTTCAGCGCGGCGTAGACGTTGGATGGAATCTCCGTGACCAGGAGGTCATCGGCGTGCTTGGAGAGGACGCGGGCGATGTCCAGGGCCACGTTGCCGTTGCCGATAACAGCGATCTCCTTGGCGTCCAGCGGCCAGTCCCGGTCAACGTCAGGGTGCCCGTCATACCAGGAGACGAAGTCCGCTCCGCCGAAGGAGCCTTCGAGGTCGACCCCCGGGATGTTGAGGTCCGCGTCCTTCACCGCGCCGGTGGCAAAAATGACGGCATCGTAGAAGGTGCGGAAGTCTTTCAGTGTGAGGTCGCGGCCATAGTTGACGTTACCGAGGAAGCGGATGTCCCCGCGGTCCAGCACTTTATGCAGCGCAGTCACAATTCCCTTGATACGCGGGTGATCAGGGGCCACACCGTACCGGATCAGGCCGTACGGCGCCGGGTACTGGTCAAAAAGGTCGATGGAAACTTCGAAGTCTCCGCCCTTGACCTCCTGCGACTTTGTCAGGATGTCTGCGGCATACACACCGGCCGGGCCTGCGCCGATGATGGCGACCCGAAGTGGACGGACCGACGTCGTGCTGGACACTGATGCCTTCTTCCTGGTGGATGACCTGGGGGCTCCCTGAGGACTTCTCCTAAGGGATGAACGGACGCACATTAGCGCACAGTTTCCTATTCTAAATCCCCCGTCCGATGCGCGTCGAAACCAGTGGCGCGGATCACCCGCTCCCCCACCCGCGTTGCTTACGGAATAGGAACGGCACGACGGCGGTTGGCACGCATGTGAGCCGCACCCGCACCAGTACGCGTCCTGCCCGTAGCGAAAACGCCACGGGCGTGCTTTTTGGTATCGGCGCTTACGGACTGTGGGGCTTGCTCCCCATCTACTTCCTCATCCTGCTGCCGGCCACCGCAGTGGAGATTGTCGCGAACCGTGTGCTCTGGTCACTGATTTTCTGCGCACTGCTGCTGACCGTTCTGCGGTCCTGGGCCACAGTCCGCACCGCCTTTGCGAACCGGCGGGTGCTCGGAACCCTTACCGTTGCCGCTCTCCTGATTGCGGTGAACTGGCTCGTCTATACCTACGGGGTTACCAACGGTCACGCCATCGAAGCTTCGCTGGGCTACTTCATCAACCCGATCGTGTCGGTACTTCTCGGTGTCCTCGTGCTGCGGGAAAAGCTGCGCCCGCTGCAGTGGGCAGCCGTGGGAATGGGGCTTGTCGCCGTCGTCGTCCTGGCGATTGGCTACGGGAACGTTCCGTGGATTGCCCTGGCGCTGGCGTTTTCGTTCGGTTTCTACGGGTTTGTGAAGAAGCGGGTGGGGCCGAGTGTCGACGCCGTGACCAGCCTCAGCATCGAAACAGCAGTGCTGACGCCGATCGCCGCCGTCGTAATGATCTGGCTGGCGCTCTCCGGCGGCGCAACGCTGACCACGGAGGGGCCTGGCCACTTCTGGATCATGGCGGCGTCGGGAATTATCACCGCCGTTCCACTGATTTTCTTCGGGGCAGCCGCCAGACGGCTGCCCCTGACCACCATCGGGATGCTGCAGTACCTCGCGCCGGTCCTTCAGTTCATCCTGGCCCTCACGGTTTTCCGCGAGGAGATGCCGCTGGAGCGGTGGATCGGCTTTGGGCTGGTATGGATAGGCCTCGCGCTCCTCACCGTGGACATGGTCCGAACGGTCCGGAAGAACGCGAGGCCCCGCAAGAGCGGGCAGCAACAGCAGCCCGCGAGCGTCTGACTACTCGGCCACCTCAAGCGCCGGAGTATCCCGGCGCAGCGTCTCGCCGCGGAAAAAGCCTGGATGCGTGCGGCGGACGACGAGCATCACCACGACGCCGAGTGCGATGATCCCGACTCCGATCACGAACACCAGGCCCACCCCGAAGATCTCCGAGCCGCTGCCGAAGGCCGGGTCCCAGCTGTCCACGGCGGTCTGCAGGAACACGATCACGAGGCCGATTCCGCCAAGCAGTGGAGCCAGGAGCCGGAACACGAAGTTCCGCGCCGAGGTAAACGCCGTCCGGCGGAAGTACCAGACGCAGGCCAGTGCGGTCAGGCCGTAGTAGAAGCAGATCATCAGGCCGAGGGCCATGATGGTGTCGTTCAGGACGTTGTCGCTGATGATGCGCATGAGCGAGTAGAACCCGGCGGAGATGACGCCCGCTACAACGGTTGCGAAGACCGGCGAGCGGTACGTCGGGTGCACCGTTGCGAACTTCTGCGGCAGCGCCTGGTAGTAGCCCATGGCCAGCAGACTGCGGGCCGGGGAGAGGAAGGTGGACTGCAGCGAGGCCGCGCAGCTGGACAGCACCGCGAGCGAGAGCAGGATGGCAAACGGTCCCATGACCGGAGCTGCAAGCGCCGCGAAGACGTTCTCGGAGATGTCCGCGTTGTTGAGGCCCAGTCCCTCAGTGCCGATGCCGGCGAACATGACTGTCGCGATGGCGCCGAGCAGGTAGATACCCAGTACGACGACGGCAGTCCAGGTTGCGGCCTGGCCGGCCGTGCGCTTGCCGTTCCGTGATTCCTCGCTCACCGTGAGGCAGACGTCCCAGCCCCAGAACGCGAAGATGGACAGCGACAGCCCCAGTGCAAAGGCGGAGAAGCTTTCGATGGCGAAGGGGTTGAACCAGTCCCAGCTGAACGCCACGGTGTCAGCGGCTGCGCCCTGCTGGATGCGGCTGAACGCTGCAATTACGAACCACGCCAGCACACCGACCTGCAGTCCCACGAGCGCGTACTGCACGGCCTTGGTGGTCTTCACGCCGCGGCAGGAAACCCACACGGCAGCGCCGACAAACACCAGGCACGTCAGGATATTCAGCCAGCGGATACCGGTGAGGTCCGCGATGGCCTCCTGCCCGGTGAGCTGGGCGAGGAACAGATAGAAGAAGTCGACAGCGACGCCGGCCAGGTTGGAGAGCACAATGATGTTGGCCGCCAGCAGCCCCCACCCGCCGATCCAGCCGATGTACGGACCGAATGCCTTGGTCACCCAGGTGAACGTTGTTCCGCTGTCCGGGCTGTCCGCGTTGAGCTCGCGGTATCCCAGCGCCACCAGGAACATCGGGATGAACCCGACCAGGAAGATCGCCGGAAGGTGCACGCCGATACTCTGCACCGTGGGGCCCAGGGTGCTGGTGAGGACGTACGCCGGCGCAATGGTGGAAATACCGATCACGACGACGGCGAGGAGGCCGAGCTGCCCCGTCTTCAGTCCCTTGCCGGAGTACGTGGGTGTGCCGTCTGGAGCGCCGGTGCGCACCTTCATAGTGCTCATGGGTTCCTTACCTCTTTGTTAGGAATTCTTCGTTAAGAATTGTCTTGAAGTCTGGTTCTCTCAGGTGAGACCGCGATGCGCGCCAGCGGGTTCTCCACTGTCACCTGGATCACATAAACGAATTGCGTTCGTTTAGTATGCAGGCTCCGACGCCCGTGTGCAAGAGACACCACCCATGAGTTGGCAGGACATGCCCCTGATCACCCTCCATTCGGGGCGTTTCCGGCCGAATCAACGCACAAGAACGACGGCGGCCGGCCGGGTCAGTCCCTCAAGGGAACCGCCCAGCCGACCGCCGTCGTCGTCGTTTATGCGCTCAGCTCTACTTGACCGCGCGGATTGCCTTCTCGAGGACGTCCAGTCCGTCGTTCAGGAGCTCCTCGCCAATGACCAGCGGGGGCAGCAGCCGGATGATGTTGCCGTAGGTTCCGCACGTGAGGATGATGACCCCTTCCTCCAGGCATGCCGCCGCAATCGCCTTCGTTGCCACCGGGTTGGGCTCTCTGGTGCCCGGCAGAACGAATTCGACGGCGAGCATGGCGCCGCGGCCGCGGACCTCGCCGATGATGTCCGTCTGCTCCTGCAGCGCGCGCAGCCGGGGCACCACGATCTCCTCGATTCGCCGCGCACGCGCGGACAAGTCCAGCTCCGTCATGGTGTCGATCGCAGCGAGCGCCGCAGCGCAGGCAACGGGGTTGCCGCCGTAGGTGCCGCCCAAACCACCGGGGTGCACGGCGTCGAGCAGGTCCGCCCGGCCGGTGACTGCCGAGAGCGGCATGCCCCCTGCGATGCCCTTGGCCATGGTGATGAGGTCAGGAACAACTCCCTCATGGTTCACTGCGAACCATTCGCCGGTGCGGCAGAATCCGGACTGCACCTCGTCGGCAATGAAGACGACACCCTTTTCCTTCGCCCACGCTGCGAGGGTGGGCATGAAGCCGTCAGCGGGAACAATGAAGCCGCCCTCGCCCTGCACCGGCTCGATGATGATCGCGGCGAGTGACTCCGCACCGATCTGCTTCTCCATCACGGAGATGGCCCGCTGCGCCGCTTCCTCACCCGTGATTGACGGGTTTTCCTCGCGGAACGGGTAGCTCATGGGCAGGCGGTACACCTCGGAAGCGAACGGACCAAAGGTGCCGTCGGGGCCGGCCTTGTAGGGCAGCGACTTCGCGGTTAGCGCCATAGTCAGGTTGGTGCGGCCGTGGTAGGCGTGGTCAAACGCGGCTACCGCTGGCCGGCCGGTGGCCATCCGTGCAATCTTGACGGCGTTCTCCACCGCTTCAGCGCCGGAGTTGAACAGCACCGTCCGCTTCTCGAAATCGCCCGGAGTCAGCTCGGCGAGCTTCTCTGCGACGGCGATGTACCCCTCATACGGGGTCACCATGAAGCAGGTGTGGGTGAAGTGCTCCGCCTGTTCCTTCACGGCGCCGACGACGGCGGGATCGGACGCGCCGACGCTTGTCACCGCGATACCTGAGCCGAAGTCTATGAACGAGTTACCGTCGACGTCGTGCAGAATCCCGCCGTCGGCGTCCGCAACATACACGGGAACGCCGGAGGCAACACCCTTGGCAACGACGGCGGAGCGGCGTGCGTTGAGAGCGGTGGATTTGGGGCCGGGGAAGTCGCCGATGATGCGGCGCTTCTGCTCGAGCCGGAAGTGCGGCTGGAGTGCCTGGGTGGTCATAGGAAGTCCTTTCTGGACTAGGAATCTGGACTAAGAATCTCGACGAAGAAGTTCTCAGGCGTCCAGCGCGCTCATGACGTGCTTGATGCGGGTGTAGTCCTCAACGCCGTACATGGAGAGGTCCTTGCCGTAGCCGGAGCTCTTGAATCCGCCATGGGGCATTTCGGCAGTGAGGAGGATATGGGTGTTGATCCACACAGCCCCGAAGTCCAGGTCACGGGAGACGCGCATGGCTGTTCCGTGGTCGGTGGTCCAGATACTGGAGGCCAGGGCGTAGTCGACGTCGTTGGCCATCTCAATTGCTTCATCCTCGGTGGAGAACTTCTGCACGGTGATGACCGGTCCGAAGGTTTCCTTCTGCACGATGTCGTCAGTCTGCCGGGCGCCGGTGATGATGGTGGCTTCGTAGAAGTAGCCCTTGTCGCCGGAGCGCTTGCCGCCGACCGCTACGGAGCAGTGCGAGGGCAGTGCATCCATGACGGCGTTGACGGCGTTGAAGTGGTTGATGTTGTTGAGCGGACCGAAGTAGTTCTTCGAGTCATCGGCGTCGCCCGTCGTCAGGGTTTTGGTGTGTTCAACCATGGCAGCCACGAGATCATCGTGGGCCGAATCCTGCACCAGCACACGGGTCACGGCGGTGCAGTCCTGACCTGCATTGAAGAAGGCCGCCTCGGCGATGGCCGCCGCGCTCTTCTTCACATCAGCGTCACCGAAGACGATGGCAGGAGCCTTGCCTCCGAGCTCGAGATGGGCCCGCTTGAGGCCCTTCGCGGCTCCGGTGGCGACGGCGATGCCCGCCCGCACCGAGCCGGTGATCGAGACCATGGCCGGGGTCTTGTGCTCAACCATGGCTGCGCCGGTGGCTCCGGTGCCCAGCACAACGTTCAGTACGCCGTCGGGCAGGATGCCCTGCGTCAGGCGGGCGAGGACCAGGGTGGATTCCGGAGTGGTGTCGCTGGGCTTCAGCACAATCGTGTTGCCTGCGGCGAGCGCCGGTCCGATCTTCCAGATGGCCATGAGGAACGGGTAGTTCCACGGTGCAACCTGGGCGATGACCCCAACGGGTTCGCGACGGACATACGAGGTGTGGCCCTCGAAGTACTCTCCGGCGGACTTGCCCTCAAGGATGCGGGCGGCGCCGGCGAAGAAGCGCATCTGGTCAGCTCCGGCTGCGACTTCCTCCGAGGCGATCATTTCGCGGATCTGCCCGGTGTTGCGGTGCTGGGCTTCAACGAGTTCCTCGCTGTGGGCCTCGATGGCGTCCGCAAGCTTGAGCAGCATGAGCTGGCGCTGCCCGGGAGTCTCCCGCTTCCAGGAGGAGAAGGCCGTCTTGGCGGCGCTCATCGCGGCGTCGATGTCAGCCTGGACTGACACGGGTGACTGTGCGACCACTTCACCGTTGGTCGGGTTGACGATGTCCAGCAGTTCGCTGCCGCTCGGCGTGACGAACTTGCCGTTGATGAAGTTCTGCAGGGTTGCGACCACGGCGTATTTCCTTTCGTTTCCGGACAGGAGTGCCCAAATTCACTGCCGACCATACGTGGTCCACGCCACGCCGCCTAGGTTTGAACGCACAGCGCTTCCGCAAAAGCGTGATGCATCCGCACAAGCGCGTCAGCCTATAGTGGACGTTATGGCGATCACACTGTCGGCCCTCCTTGCCACGCCCGCACTGAAGCTCCAACAGGTGGGCACCAGTGCTGTGGCGGACGTCCCGGTCCAGTGGGTTGCGGTGACCGAGCTGGAAGATCCGAAGCCATTCCTCAGCGGCGGCGAAGTGGTGCTCACCACCGGCCTCCGGCAGAAATCAGCCACCTCACAGCGGAACTTCGTCCGGCACGTCCAGGCCTCCGGCGCACTCGCGATCGGGTTTGCAACGGGCCTCAGCCACGAGAAGGTGCCCGCCGCGTTCCTGGATCAGGCGGACGAGCTCGGACTCCCGGTGTTCCGCGTTCCGTACGAGACGCCATTCATCGCAATCGGAAAAATCGTTGCTGATTCCCTGTCCGCCGAACACTATGCGCGGCTCGAAAACCTGCTCACGGGCCACCAGGTGCTGGCCGCTGCACTGCTGGGCGGCGGTGGGCTCCCCCAGCTCCTGCGTGAGCTTGCCGCGATGCTGCGCACCGACGTCGCGCTGTCCCAATATGGAACGGTGCTGTTCGCAACCAGTGGCAGCGCCCCGGGCTTCGGGGCAGTTGAGCAGGCCGCCGAGCAGGCCGCTGAGCAGAACCGCGCGTGGCACCGCATGCCGGTGGCGACGGGCCTGAAGGACCGCTGCACTTTGGCCATCGGCGAACCGTACCAACGCGACGCCATCACGGACTACGCACAGAGCCTGATCAGCGTGGAACTGAGCAACCAGGCCAGGCGCAGGGCGAGTGAGCGCGCCGTCGTCGGGCAGTTGCTGCAGGACGTGGTGCGCGGCTCGCTCACCGGCAGCGATGCTGCAGCGCGCCTGGGC
>NZ_JAROKN010000048.1:0-23286 GCF_029455255.1 Arthrobacter vasquezii
TTCCCTCGAGGAGACGCTGCGCTGGAGCCGCCCCGACGGCGGCGCCCTGCTGCACGAAGCCCGCCGCATCAGCTGGCGTACGGTGAACGACGCCGTCTGGGCGCTCACGATCGACTTCTCGCTGACACCCGCCGGCGAGAACCCGGTGGCCCTTGGGAGCCCGGGCTCGAATGGGCGGTCCGGCGGCGGCTACGGCGGCTTTTTCTGGCGCCTCCCCACCAGCGAAAACACCACTATTACGACGGCGGACGCCTCTGGCGAGGCGGGTGTTCACGGCACAGTGTCGGATTGGCTGTGCTGGCAGGGCACCTTCGAGGGCCGGCCGGCGACGCTCCTTTTCCTGCCCAACGACAACGCCATCGACCCCTGGTTCGTGAGGGCCGAGGGTTACCCCGGGGTGGGGCTTGCCCTCGCCTGGGACCGGCCGGTCACCACCACGCGCGAGGCTCCCCTGGCCCGCTCCGTCACCATCCTCATTGCCGACGGCGCTCTGACTCCTGACGCCGTGAGCACCCTCGCGGCCGAAGAAAGGCACCCATGACCGCCACCTCAGCCCCCGGCCTTGAGACGCTCCCTGCTCCAACTGCCGCGCCAACTGCCGCGCGTGTCGACGACTCCGGCGACGAGCGCGCCATCAAGCGCAACCGGGTTCTTGAGATTCTTGACCGTACCGGCCACGAGTCCCTGCTGTTGACCAGCAACACGGCGATGACGTGGTACCTGGGCGGGAGCCGTCTGCACATCAGCCTCGCGGGGGATCCCATCGCCATGCTGCTCGTTGACCGCGAACGGGACCACCTGGTCACGTTCAATAACGAAGCGGACAGGCTGATCCGCGAGGAGCTGCCGGCCGACGTCGTCGTTCATCCGGTTCCCTGGCACGGATCCATGCACGAGGTGATGAGCCGGCTGTCCCCGTCGCAGCCGCTGGATGAGGCGAGCGTGCGGCGGGAGCTGCGCGACGCGAGGCAGTCGCTGCTTCCCGCGGAAGTGGAGCAGTACGCAGAATTGAACAGGGAGGTCGCGGGTGCGCTGACTGATGTGCTCTCCGCTGCCAGGCCGCATACACCGGAACGGGGCATCGCCGCTGAGCTGGGCGCGCGGGTCATCGCAATGGGCGCTGAGCCACTGGTCCTGCTCTGCAACGGCCGTGAGCGGTCGGCTTTCCGGCACCCGCTGCCGACGTCGTCGCCATTGGGTCGGCGGGCGATGGCGGTCGTGTGCGCGCGGCGTCGGGGAATGGTTGCGAACGTCACGCGTTGGGTCCGGTTTGACGGGTCAACGGCCGCCGAGCGCGACGCCGAAGCACGCATTGCTGCCGTGGAGGCTGACATTTTCGCGGCAACCGTGCCGGGTGCGCGGTTGGACGGAATCTTCGAGGTCATCCACAGTTCCTATGCCGCTCACGGCTTCGGGCCGGATCAGTGGCGGCTGCACCATCAGGGCGGCCCCGCCGGCTATGCGGGCAGGGATCCGCGGGTTACGGCGTCGACGGATGACAAGGTGGTGCCCAATCAGGCGTTCACCTGGAACCCGTCCGGCCCCGGAGTGAAGATCGAAGACACCGTGCTGCTCACTGCCGAAGGGATCCGGGTGCTCAGCGTCGACGAGCGCTGGCCGACGGTCGAGGTGAACGGCCTGCAGCGGCCAATGACCCTCGAGATCTAGGGAACTTTTGCGCAGCTCCGGTGGGTTCCAGCGCCGTGGAACCCACCAGAGCTGCACAAAAGTTCCTGATATTCGATGGAGTTCCTGGAGGTCAGCGGCGGCCCAGCCAGTCAACCGCCGCTTCCAGGTCTGCGCGATCGATACCGTGACCGCCCTCCCGAAGAACCTGTTCGACATCGGCGCCCTGCCGTTCCAGCTCGGACATCAGCGTGGTAACGCTGCTCAGCGGCGCCATCGGGTCTGACCGCCCGTTCAGCACGATGAACCGGCTGCCGGAGAGGGAAACCTCCGTGCTCCGCTCACCGAACGGGTACATGCCCGAGAACGCAACCACGCGGTTCAGCGCTTCCGGGTGCAGCATCGCGGTGGCCAGCGCGATGTTGGCACCATTGGAGAAGCCGACGGCGATGATCTCCCGGTTGCCGACGTCATAGTGTTCCCGTGCCTCAGCGATGAAACCGGCCAGTTCACCGGCACGGAGGATGACGTCGTCGACGTCGAACACTCCCTCCGCGCGCCGGGCGAACCAGCGCAGCATGCCGTTCTCCTGCACCCTGCCGCGTGGCGCAAGCACCGCTGCGGCCGGATCCAGCTGCGCCGCGAGGGCCGCAATGTCCTCTTCGTGTGAGCCGGTGCCGTGCAGCATCAGGAGGAGTGGGCGCCCGGAATCACCCTCGCGGTAGAGGTGCGGCCAGTCGGTGAGCTGCGGTGTGGTCATCAGGCGACGCCTCCGGGCTGCCCGGACGGGACGGTAGCCGCGTCACTGGCCTCGCCTTCGGCAAGCGTGTTGTTGCCTTCCGGAACCTCGATACGCGCCACCGAGGCTTCGATGTCCTCGCGCGAGGGCTCGAGCCACGGCGGCAGCTTCAGTGAGCGCCCGAGTTCCAGGAGCGGCTCATCGACGTTGAAGCCCGGAGTGTCCGTTGCAATTTCGAAAAGCACTCCGCCAGGCTCCCGGAAATAGATCGAGGTGAAGTACTGACGGTCGAGAATCGCTGTCACGGCGAACCCACGCTCAACGAGATCCTGCCGCCACAGCTCCTGCGTGGCTTTATCCGGAACCCGGAAGGCGATGTGGTGCACGGTTCCGCCCGCCACGAGTCCGTAGGGCCCGGCAGGATCGGCAAGAACGTCGACAATGTTGCCTGGGCCGCCGACGCCTGCTTGCAGACGGGTGCGTCCGGGAGCCTCGTCGGAGATTCGCAGCCCGAGGTCTTCGGTGAGGACGCGCAGGGTGTGCTCGGGGTCCGTAACCGTCAGCACGGATGAGTGCTGTCCGCGGACGGCGTGCTCGGCGGGGACAAAGGACGAGTCCCAGGGGTTGCGTGGATCGGAGGTCGAGGAGGCCACGAGGTCAAGCTGGAGCCCGTCGGGATCACGCAACGAAAGCCTTTCCTCATCCGCGGACGTCCGCGAGATGGAGGACTCCACGCCGAGGTGGCGGAAGTGGTTCTGCCACCAGCCGAGGCTTCCCTCAGGTACCGAGAAGGCGGTGGTGGTGGATTGCCCGGAACCGATCCGCCCGGGCGCCACCTGGCCCCACGGAAAAAAGGTCATCAGCGAGCCCGGTCGGCCGGCGTCGTCGCCGTAGTAGAGGTGATAGGTGGACGGGTCATCGAAGTTGACCGTCTTCTTCACGAGCCGAAGTCCGAGTCCGCGGATATAGAAGTCAATGTTGGCCTGGGGGTCACCCGCAATGGCGGTGACGTGGTGCAGGCCCGTGGTGTGAGCTGTCATGGTGATCCTCCGGAAGGTTCCGGTCGGCCCCGGCGGTCGACGTTGTACATGCAAATGCATACATCCTCGGGCTTATTCCCCGGACCGGACGCTAGTGTGTGACCGTGAACGATGCGCTCTACGAGCTGAAAGCAGCCGTTACCGACGCCGTGGGTGGCCCCGTTACTGCTCTGGCTGACGTCGAGCGGATCCCGCTGGATTACGACGCCTTCCTCGCCCACCGGACGGTGAGCCGAATCCAGGGACACGCGCTCGTTGGGGGTGAACGCGTTGCATGGTCCATGATCGAGAAGCGCACCGCGGGGCCGGCCCTGGCCTCCGCGTACCTTCTTGACAACGGACGGCGTGAGGTCAACGCATACGCCTCCGGAGTGCTGGCCGGAATAGCTCCCGGCATCGGCACACCACGGATGCACGGGAAATTGCGTGATGCGGAGGGAGGGATGACCCTCTGGCTTGAGGAAATCCGCCATGAGGGTGCAAGGCCGCTGGACGCGGAGACTGTCCTCGCCGCAGCGCATGATCTGGGCGGTATGGGTGGGCTGTGGGCCGGGCGCCGGCTCCCAGAACCCTGGTACTTCTCTGGGTGGATTGACCGCCATAGCCAGCCTGAGGCCATTGAGCAGGGCCTGGCCACACTGCGTCGCCGGGACCCACGCGCAGCCGCCCATCTCGGTGACCGGCTGGCTGCCGCCGAGCAGCTGGTCCTCAACCAAGCCCGTTACCGCGGGATTCTGGAATCGCTTCCGCATACCCTTTGCCACCACGACGCTGGAGGCGCGAACGTCTTCCACTCGCGCGGCCGGACCGTTCTGATCGACTGGGAATCCATCGGTCCCGGCCCCGTGGGAGCAGACCTGGCTTCGTTGCTTTTCTCCTCGGTCCGCCGTGGCGATGCCCTCGCGAGCGTGGTGATGCCGCTGGTTGAAGAGGCTCTGGACACCTACGCCACAGCCCTCAGGGCAGAAGCACCCACTGTCACGTTCAAGAACATCCGCCTGGGGTTCGACGCCGCGGTTGCACTTCGCTGGAAGCTGGCCGTCGACGTCGTCGCTGGTATCGAGAAGGGTGAGCCCCCGCGGCGGGGAAGCCTCCCGGACGAGGACCCGGCAGCGGCACTGGAGGAGCTGATAGCACTCGTGGATCTGCTCCTCGCGTCAGCCGGCCGCGCACTCCACAAAGCCCCGTGAGTTAGGTACGATCTCCAGGCCCAGCCCCGGCTGGCCGGTCACCGTAAGCCCGGATTCCGTGATGCTGACCGGCGACGGACCGGCGAGGACACCCAGCTCAGTCATGGTGGCGCCGTCGACCGCTTCCACCCAGGCCGTCGCTGCGAGAGTGGAGGCAAGCTGCCCGGAAAGCTCCGGAAGCAGGTGCGGAGCCACTGCGATGCTGTTGGCCCGGGCAAGCTCGACGATCCGCCGGAACGGAGTGATTCCACCGACGCGGATGATGTTGGGTTGGATGATGTCGACGGCGTCCGCTTCGATAAAGTCCCGGAACCGGTAGATGGTGTGCACGTTTTCACCCAGTGCGATAGGCACCGGCGAGGAGCGCCGCAGCCGCCGGTAGGCAGAGAGGTCGTCTGCGCGGATCGGTTCTTCGAGCCAGTGCAGGCCGTACTCCGCCAGCCGTTCAAGCGCCCGCAGGGTTGTGGGCAGGTCCCACCGCTGGTTCGCGTCGATCATCAGTGCGCGGTCGGGGCCGATGACCTCGCGGACTGCGGCGATCCGTTCCGCATCCTCGCGCAGGTCCGGCTTACCCACCTTCACCTTGACCGCCTGCCGGCCTTCCGTGACCCACCGCTGGGACTGCTCAGCGAGCTCCTCAAGCGTGTAGTGCAGGTTCACTCCCGATCCATACACCGGCACGGTTTCCCGACGGCGGCCCAGCAGGTCAGGTACGGAACACCCGGCCTGCTTCCCTGCCAGATCCCACAGCGCAAGGTCGACTCCGGCCATCGCGATGGTGGTCAGCCCTCCCCCGCCTGCCTCATGGAGCCGGACCCAGAGAGCGTCCCACACCTCCTCCGCACGGGCAGATAGGCCCTCCACAAAGGGGGCGATGTCATGTTCGAGCAACGCGAGCACTGCCTGCGGCCCGATGGTGGGCGTCCACGAAAAGCCGTGTCCCACACCGCCGTCGTCAGTGGTCACCGTCGTCGCGATGAAGTGGTTTTCCGGCACGTCCGCTCCCCAGGCACGCCGAAGCGGCGCCGTGACCACTCGCGAGGACAGGCCGATGATCTTGACGTTCATGCGCCCACGAGCTCACGGCCGGCGGCAGGAATGGCCTCTTTGAACTGCATGACTCACCGTGCTTCCTGGCTTGCGGCTGCGAGCTCCGGTGTAGCGAGCTCCGATGGAACGAGTTCCGTACGCCAGCTACGTTTCGGCTCCCAGCCGAGCAGCTTGCGCGCCTTGTCGATCGAGAAGGCCGGGCTGGTTCCGTGCAGGTTCCCGGCGAGCGCACCCACCGCGGGGAGGTAGCGCGGGATGAGCTCGGACAGCGGCTCGCGCGCCAGTGCATCGGCTGCGCCCACGAAGAAGGTCTCAGCGTTCGGGATTCTATCCATGGACTGCAGCAGCACATCAAGGAAATCCGCAACATCCCGTGCGTCCACGTAGTTGAAAATGGCCGGCGCGGACAGCGCGGGATCATCCAGGCGTTCGACGACGGTGTTCCCCTGCTGCGTCGGCGCACCGGCCCATTCCTCCGGCGAGATAACGTAGCAGGGCCGGAATGCGGCGTACCGGATCCGCTCGCCCTGCGCGGCCGCGAACATGCGCATGGTTTGCTCGGCGAGCAGCTTGGAGAGCGCGTACGCGTTCCAGGGCTTCGGTGTTGTCTGCTCATTCAGCGGGAAGGCCTCCGGCATCCAACCGGCGGGTGCGCCGTAGCCAAGGACCGTGGGGCTTGACGCGGTGATGATCCTGCCGACGCCGAGGGTGGTCGCTGCGTCCATCACCTGGAAGGCGAGTTGGCTGTTGGTCTGCAGGATCACGTCTTCCGGCGCACTGAAGGGCACGGCGATCGCGGCAAGGTGGATCACGGCGTCGGGCCGGTGGTTTTCCAGCACGCTACGCGCAACGCCGGGAGCCAACAGGTCAGCCGCCTCCTGGCGGATCTGAGTGGGGAACACGCCGTCGGGAACCGGCGCGCGGTCCACGGAGACGACGTCGTACCCTGCCTCAGCGAGGCCGGCCACCACACTTCGGCCCAGCCTGCCGGAGCCTCCCGTGACCAGGACGGTAGTCTGTGCCCGCTCAGCCACGGCGCACCGCGGCCTTGGACGCGCGGTCGGCGGCACGGTTCGCGGTGAGGTCCGCTCCGAGGCCGAGTTCGCTGATGCGTACGGGCAGTGAGGATTCGAGTGAGGCGTTGCCCGCAATACCGACAGCGACGGCGCGCAGACCGTCCAGATAGCCTGACGGTCTGCCCAGCGGGTCCTCGCCGGGGCCCTCGAAGAGGTCCATGAGCAGCAGCGCATCACCGCCGCCGTGGCCGCCCTCTCCGTTCACAATCGACACTTCGACGGCGGGTTCCCAGTGGCGCTGCAGGATGAGGCGTTCGCCGTTGATCCGGACGGCGTCGTCTTCCTGCACCGGTGTGGCACTGGGATCGACGACGTTCTTTTGATCCGTGCTGCCGGAAACTGCGGCCCGCTCCACGACCTCGAGTTCAACGCGGCCCAGCGTTCCGTTCACGGCAACCCGGTAACCCTCCCAGGGGCTGTGCGCATTCAGCGAGTAGCTGAGGGTCGCTCCGGAGGCGTAGTCCACCACCAGGGCAAGGTTGTCCTCAATGGTGATTCCGGGGGCGAAGACGTCCTGGTCACGCTGATAGCCGTCGTGGTGTTCGTTGGCGTAGTAGAGGTTGTTCAGCTTCTCGTCCTCGCGCAGGTCGAGGGCGAACGGATCCCCCGCGGCCGAGTCTGAGGTTCCGCGCTCGGGCCGGTCCGTCAGCCCGCGCCCAACAGCGTTGCTGTCCCCGTAGAAGCGCAGTCCACCGCTGGCGAAAACGCGCTCAGGGACGTCGTCGATCCACCAGTTCACGAGGTCGAAGTGATGGGACGCCTTGTGGATCAGCAACCCGCCGGAGTTCTCCTTCTGCCGGTGCCAGCGTCGGAAGTAGTCAGCGCCGTGGACGGTGTCCAGCATCCAGCTGAAGTCGATGGACGTCACGGTGCCGATTGCGCCGCTCTGAATAATTTCCTTCAGCGCGCTGTTGCGCGGCGAATACCGGTAGTTGAAGGTCACGACGACGCCGCGGCCGGTACGCTCGATCGCCTCGCAGATCCGGCGGCAGCCCTCGGCATTGATGGTGAGCGGCTTTTCGACGACGACGTCCGCTCCCGCTTCCAGCGCCTCGACGATGTAATCGGCATGCGTGTAGTCAGGTGTGGTCACGATGACGCGGTCGATGCCGTTGTTCCGGATGAACTGCGTCAGCTCCTCCGGGCGGAACTGCGCGACGTCTGTCTCCGCCGAGAGTTCCTCGGCGAGATCGAGGTAATACTCCACCCGTCCGGGGTTGGTGTCGCTGATTGCCACGAGCTCGGCTGAGGACGCATGATCGCCGAGCGCAGCGCGTACATACATTTCCGCCCGCGAGCCGGTGCCCACGATCACCAGACGGGTGCGATCTCGCGGTTCCGACGTCGAATCTGCCTGCTGCTGGGCAGGAAGCGTATGGGGGGCGGTGCTCATGGGGCTCCTTCGGGTACCTGCATCAGCGGAAGATGCGGCACCGTGACTGTGAGAAGTAACTGTCAGTGGAAACTGTGAGAAAACGTTTTCTGAATTAGGTTATATGCTTTCTATCAACACACCGGCGTACCCGTCAACCATTCGTTGCCGGTACGCCGATCTCCAGCCCGGATGAGGAACCTATGGCCAGGAAAACAGCCAACCGCAGGGTAGGCATCACGGACGTCGCGCAGCGTGCAGGAGTCTCGCTGGCCTCGGTCTCGCGCGTCATGAACGGCAACTTCTCCGTGGACGCGGACATAGCGGCCCGGGTCCGGAGCGCCGCCGCGGAACTGAACTACCAGCCCAACGCGGTGGGGCGGAGCCTGGCGCTGGGCAAGACCGACACCATCGGCGTCGTCGTGCCGGATCTGGCCAACCCCACCTTCCAGGGGATGCTCCGCGGAGTAAGCCGCGCCGCCGCCCAGGATGGCTACCGCGTGCTGATCGCGGACTCCTCCGAAGTGTCCAGCGAGGAATCGATTCTGGCAGGCGAAGCACGACGGCGGTGTGACGGCGTCGTACTCTGTGCACCACGCATGAACGAGGCAGAACTGGAGGCGCTCCTTCCGTCGCTGCGCCCGCTGGTTCTGGTCAACCGCTCGACGGCGGATACTGAGACTCCCAGCCTCGTGGTCGACTACGGGCAGGGCGTGCAGGATCTGGCCGCGCACCTCGTGGAGCTCGGCCATACCACTCTTGCGTTCCTGGAAGGGCCTGAGCGGAGCGCGTCCAACCAGGCACGCCTGCAGGGGCTGGAGAAGTTCCGTGTGGACAACCCGGAAATCCAGCTGACGGTCCTCTCCGGAGGGTCGAGCTTCGAGGCCGGGCACGGCTCGGTGGACAACGTTCTTGAAACCGGGGCGACCGGCGTGCTGGCCTTCAATGACCTCGTTGCCATGGGGCTCTTGAGCGGCCTGCATGAACGCGGAATCGACGTCCCCGGGGAGATCTCGATCACCGGGTTCGATGACATCCCGTTCGCGAACTACACCACGCCCCCGCTCACCACTGCGGCGGTGCCGATCAATGACATCGGCGAGCAGGCGTGGCACGAGATGCGCCGGCTCCTGGGGGACGGCGGAGATGAGCCCTCGCACACCACGTTCCAGCCTCAGCTCAGGCGCCGCGGAAGCACGGGACCGGCCGCCCGTTAGCGGTAGGGCGTTCCGCCTCGCACAGAAACTGCCCTCGAATGCAGGGTCGCCGGTTCGAACCGGCGACCCTGCACCTCCGGGCAGTTTCTCTGCGATTGGGCGACGACGGTCAAGGGAAGCAGCGAGTTGCCCTCACTAGAAAGCAGGCTTAGGGTTCTCGGAGGAAACACTCACCTATAGGAGGCATCATGATTGGTTTCATCATTGCCGGGTTGATTATCGGGGCACTCGCTCGGCTCATCAAACCGGGTAAGCAGAACCTCGGACTGCTCGCGACCCTGCTGCTGGGACTTGCCGGCTCCGTCATCGGCGGTTTGATAGCGAGCTTTTTCCACACCGGTGGAATCTTTGAGCTGAACATTCTCGGCTTCATCCTGGCAGTGATCGCGGCGGTTCTGCTGATCGGCGTCGCTGAGTCACTTTCGGGCCGCCGCAACCGCAGCGTCCGCCGGTAGTTCACCAGCAACGCACGTTCAATCCGGGCCCGGAGGGAAGTCTTCCCTCGCAGGGCCCGGATTGTGCTCTTTAACGGACTAGCCTGACTCAACGGACCGTACGACGCACGGGCTTGCCCTTCAACCACCCTCCCTGCGCTGGTGGGCGGCGGCAGTCCCATTCCGCCGTACTGCCGAATAGTCCACAGTAGAGTTGAGGTCAGACCCGGCCACCCCATCGTCTCGGTCGGCATTCCTTTTGCGCACCGCTGCGCACTTCCAACATTCTCCTGCCTGGAGGCCAGCGCGCCTTCCCAACCTGTGAAACGGAGCCCACGTGGCCACAACGCTCGGCTCGAAGCCTACCCTGACGCCCGAACAGCGGCAGTCAGTCCTGCTGACCCTGAAGTCGCCGCGACTCCTGAAGACGGAGGTCCTGGCCGGGCTGGTTGTCGCCATGGCGCTGATACCCGAGGCTATTGCCTTCTCAATCATCGCTGGCGTTGACCCGCGGCTTGGGTTGTTCGCATCCTTCACGATGGCCGTGACAATTGCCTTCCTGGGCGGTCGACCGGCGATGATTTCGGCGGCAACCGGCGCAGTGGCGCTGGTCATCGCTCCGTTGGTGGCAAGCCATGGCGTGGACTACTTCATTGCCGCGGTCATCCTCGGCGGCTTGATCCAGGTGTTGCTGGCCGTGCTGGGCGTCGCAAAACTGATGCGGTTCATCCCGCGACAGGTCATGGTGGGCTTCGTCAATGCTCTTGCCATCCTGATCTTCATGTCCCAGGTGCCGGAGCTTCTCGGTGTTCCGTGGCTCGTGTACCCGCTGGCCGCCCTCGGCCTGCTCATTGTATTCGGGCTGCCCCGATTCACTACTGCCGTTCCCGCTCCTCTGGTGGCCATTGTTGTCTTGACTCTCATCACAGTGTTGGCGGCCGTCGTCGTACCAACCGTTGGCGACAAGGGTGAGCTTCCCGACAGCCTGCCGTCCCTCTTCATTCCCAACATTCCGCTGAACCTCGAGACACTGCGGATCATTTTCCCGTACGCACTGGCCTTGGCTCTCGTGGGGCTCCTGGAATCACTGATGACCGCGAAGCTGGTGGATGACATCACCGACACCCGCTCGAGTAAGACGCGGGAAAGCTGGGGCCAGGGCGCAGCCAATATGGTCACGGGCTTCTTCGGCGGCATGGGCGGCTGCGCGATGATCGGCCAGACCATGATCAACGTGAAGGCATCCGGTGCGCGCACCCGGATTTCCACCTTCCTCGCAGGAGTCTTCCTACTCATCCTGGTGGTGGCCCTGGGCGACATTGTGGCGATCATTCCCATGGCGGCGCTGGTGGCCGTCATGATCTTCGTGTCGATCGCAACCTTCGACTGGCACAGCATCAAGCCGTCCACCCTGAAAATGATGCCGAAGAGCGAGACGCTGGTCATGGTGGTGACCGTGGTTGCGACAGTTGCCACCCACAATCTCGCGATCGGCGTCGGCGTCGGCGTGCTGACCGCGATGGTGCTCTTTGCGCGCCGGGTGGCCCACTTCGTCACTGTGGAGCGAACGGTCCTGGAACTGAACGGCGAGGAAGTCGCAACTTACGTAGTGGACGGGGAGCTGTTCTTCGCCTCCTCCAACGACCTGTACATGCAGTTCGAGTACGCGCACGATCCGCGGAAGGTCATCATCGACATGCACGCTTCCCACCTCTGGGACGCGTCAACGATTGCCGTCCTTGACGCCATCACGGAGAAATACCATCACCACGGCAAGGAGGTCGACATCATCGGCCTCAACGATGCCAGCGTGCTGATGCGCGAGCGCATGGCAGGCAAGCTTGGCGGCGGCCACTGAGGTAGGTGCGGGTGCCCCTCAGGCGGACTCCCGCCACACCACAGAGGTGTTGAGCATCCGCACCTCAGCCTCGTTGCCCTCGATCTGGGCGAGGACAAGCTCTGCGGCCGCGCGCCCCAGCAGGTCCGCCGGCTGCTTGACCGTGGACAGTTGGGGCTTGCAGCGCAGTGCCCAACTGCTGTCATCAAAGCCAACTATCCCGACGTCGTCCGGCACCCGCCTGCCCTGCTCCTGCAGGGTGGCCATGGCACCTGCGGCCACCGCGTCAGAGGCGGCAAAAACGCCGTCGATATCCGGGCGCCTGCGCAGGAGTTCGGCCATGCCGTCAGCGCCGGCAGCATAGGTGTAGAGCGGAAACTCAAGAACAAGATCCGGGTCGAATGCCGGCCCCAGCGCTGTCCGGAAACCCTCAAGCCGGTCCTGGCCGGAATCGCGGTCCAGCGCACACGCAATCATGCCCACCCGCGTCCTGCCGGTGTCCAACAACCGCCGCACAATTGTCCGGGCGGCTGCCACGTTATCGATCCCCACATATGGAATGTCCGGCGTACCCGGCGGATGGCCGACAAAGGCAGCCGGAATCTTCAGGTTCCGCACCGCCGTCGCAATGGGATCGGAGGTTCGCGCAGAAATGATGACGGCGCCGTCCACAAGCCCGCCGCGCAGGTAGTCCGCTACCCGCTGGCTGTCCCGTGCCGTGTCGATGATCAGGGAGACCAGCTGGTAGTCCGCGGCGGAAAGCACCGAGTTGGCGCCGAGGAGGATCGATCCGATGTTGGGATCCTCGAACAACAGGGAGTGCGGCTCGTGGATGATGAGGCCGATAGCCCGGGACTCCTGCCGCACGAGGTTCCGGGCCGCCGAGTTCCGCACGTAACCGACCTGCGCGATAGCCGACTCCACGGCCATCTTCGCCTCGGGTGAGACGTACTTCTCCCCGTTGACCACACGCGAGACCGTCCCCCGGGACAGGCCCGCCGCGGAAGCAACATCATTGATTGTTGCCCGCCGGCGGCGCACGCGAGTGGAGTCCATACCGATACTGTAACGGAGCTGTCGAAGCGGTGGATCCGAATAAAAACGTTGACACGTCCGTGTGACGCAGACTACTCTGTGAACGTTCCCAGATTGCGCAGAACATCGCGCTTCGCGCTTTCTGGGAACGTTCACAGAAGCAACAGCGAACAGTCAAGGACCTCACGTGCCGACCTCCACCTCACCGATCACCCAGCTAGCGCCCAACGGTGGCCTGGTGTTCGGCTGCGACTACAACCCGGAACAGTGGGACGAGGCCACGTGGACCGAAGACGTGCGGCTGATGCGCGAGGCCGGGGTCAACCTGGTGGCCGTCAACATCTTCGGCTGGGCGGAACTCCAGCCCGACGCCGAAACCTTCCATTTCGACCGGCTGGACGCCATCATGGACCTCCTCCATGAGAACGGCATCGGCGTCAACCTGGGAACAGGAACCGCTTCCCCGCCGCCATGGCTCACCACGGCGCACCCCGGGATCCTTCCCGTGACGGTTGACGGCGCCACGCGCTGGCCCGGCGGGCGCCAGGCCTGGTGCCCCAGCTCCCCCGTCTTCCGGTCCTCTGCACTCACGCTGGTTGAAGCAGTTGCCCGGAGGTACGGCGCGCACCCCGCAGTGCGCCTCTGGCACGTATCGAATGAGCTCGGCTGCCACAATGCGCTGTGCTACTGCGACACGTCCGCCGCATCCTTCCGGCGCTGGCTGCAGGACCGTTACCTCACACTGGACGCCCTGAACACTGCGTGGGGTACGGCGTTCTGGAGCCAGCGGTACTCGGCCTGGGAACAAATCCTCCCACCGCGCACCCCGCACGCCACACCCAACCCCACGCAGGTCCTGGACTTCCGCCGCTTCAGCTCCGACGAGCTCCTCGCGTACTACCGGGCCGAGGCAGATACCCTCCGCGCACACAGCACGCTGCCCGTCACCACCAACTTCATGGTCACCGCGCACATCCGCACCCAGAACTACTGGCAGTGGGCGCCGGAGATGGACGTCATCGCGAATGACCACTACCCGGACCACCGGCTCGAGGACCCTGTGCAGGAGATCGCCCTCGCCGCCGACCTCACCCGCGGTCTGGCCCGGAACCGGCCCTGGATCCTGATGGAACACGCCACCAGCGCAGTCAACTGGCAGCCCCGGAATATTGCCAAGGCGCCCGGCGAGCTGCTGCGCAACTCCCTGTCCCATCTGGCCCGCGGTGCGGACGGCCTGTGCTTCTTCCAGTGGCGCGCCTCCCTGCAGGGCAGCGAGAAGTTCCACTCGGCCATGCTCCCCCACGCGGGCACGGACTCGAAGATCTGGCGCGAGGTCACCGAACTGGGCGAGACACTGGGCCGGTTACGTGAAGTCGCAGGCAGCACTGTCACGGCGCGGGCAGCCGTGATCTTCAGCTGGGAGGCCTGGTGGGCCTGCGATTCCGACTCCCACCCTTCCGCCGACCTCCGCTACCTCGATCAGGTGCACGCGCTTTACGGCGCGCTGTGGGATGCCGGCATCACCGCTGATTTCCTGCCGCCGGACGGCGACTTCACCGGTTATGACCTGGTGCTTGTCCCTGCCCTCTACCTCGTCACCGACGACGACGCCGGCCGGCTCACCGACTACGTCCGCGGCGGCGGCACCGCCGTCGTCTCCTTCTTCAGCGGCATCGTGGATGAAAACGAGAGGGTGCGCCCGGGCGGTTACCCCGGTGCCTTCCGTGACCTGCTCGGCATCAGCGTCGAGGAGTTCCACCCGCTGACCGCCGGCCAGCAACTGCAGCTTTCAAACGGCACGACGGCGGCACTGTGGAGCGAAGCCCTCCGCACCACAGGCGCTGAAGCCGTTCTTACCATCACCGAGGGTCACCTCGCCGGGACCGCTGCGGTCACCCGCAATTCCTTCGGAAACGGCCACGCCTGGTACCTGGGCACCTCGCTCGGCAAGGAAACCCTGCTGGAAGTTCTCAGCGACGCCGCCCGCTCCGCCGGGATTCCTGCCTCGGGGACGCGCGGCGTCGAAACTGTCGAGCGGGTGTCCGGGGACGCACACTATCTCTTCGTCATCAACCACACCACGCACGACTACAAGCACCGGGTCACCGGAACTGAACTGGTGCTCGGCACGGAAGTTGCCGACGTCGTCGTTGTTCCGGCGGGCACCGTCCGCGTTGTACGCACCCACTCGACAGGCAGCACCCACTCAACAGGCAGCACCGTATCAACAGGCAAGGAGGCCTCCTGATGGCTACCCTGGACCAGGCCCAGAACCCGCCGGGCACCAACCCGCCGGGCACCGTCAAAAATTCCCGGCACATTTCCAACAAGCGGCGCAGCACGCGCAAAGCGGTTGCCGTCTTCGTGGCGCCGTTCGCCGTGCTCTTCATCCTCTTCTACGCGGCACCGATCATCTTCGCGATCATCCAGTCGCTCCTGGTGGTGGAACGTGAGGGCACGTTCGGGGCGCCGCAGCAGGTCTTCGGCGGATTCAGCCAGTACGCGCTCGTCTTCCAGGACCAGGCGTTCTGGGCCTCGGTCGGCAGGGTGCTGCTTTTCGGCGTCGTACAGGTGCCGATCATGTTGGGCATGGCGCTGCTGTTTGCACTACTGCTCGATTCGCCGCTCCTCAAGGGAAAGAAGTTCTTCCGGCTGGCATTCTTCGCTCCCTACGCGGTGCCGGGCGTCATTGCGGCCATCATGTGGGGATTCCTCTACTCGCCCTCACTCTCACCGTTCAGCGCGGTCACCTCGGAAATCAACTTCCTCGACGGGTCCCTGGTCCTGTGGTCCATCGCGAACATCGTCACCTGGGTGTACGTGGGCTACAACATGCTCATCATCTACGCGTCGCTGCTCGCTATTCCCACGGAAATCTACGAGGCGGCACGGCTTGACGGCGCCTCCAACGCGCAGATCGCCTGGCGGATCAAGATCCCGCTGGTGACTCCCGCGATCATCCTCACCGGGGTGTTCTCCATCATCGGCACCCTCCAACTCCTCGCCGAACCCCAGACCCTGCGCAGCTTCAGCTCGGCGATCAGCAGCACCTACACACCGAACCTCGCGGTCTACACCACCGCTTCTGTGCCCAACTACAACCTCGCCGCTGCGTTCTCGGTTGTCCTCGCGATCGCCACCTTCATCCTCTCCTTCGTCTTCCTGAAGGCAACCCAACGGAAGGTATCCCAATGAGCACGGCAGCCGTTCCCCTGTCAGCCCCGGAAAAGTCCCGCTCCCGGGGTCCGCGGCAGAGCATCATGTCCCGCAGTGCAGCCATGCTCATCATGGGCGTCTTCACGCTGTACTTCCTGACCCCGATCTGGTGGCTGCTGGTCACCTCGACGAAATCGGGCGGGGACATCACCGGGACGTCCGCGCTGTGGTTCACCCCAGACTCCGTTGCCACGTTCTTCACCAACATCACCGGCCTGTTCGCGTATGAAAACGGACTCTTCGTCAAGTGGCTGCTGAACAGCGCCCTGTATGCGGGAGTCGGCGCATTCCTCGGCACCATCATTGCGGCGATGTGCGGTTACGCGTTGTCCAAGTACGAGTTCAAGGGCCAGGAAGCCATCTTCAACGTGGTCCTCAGCGGAGTACTGGTACCGGCCACCGCGCTGGCGCTGCCGCTATTCCTGATCTTCAGCGAAGTGAACCTCACCAACACCTACTGGGCGGTCTTCCTGCCCAGCCTCGTCAGCCCATTCGGCGTCTACCTTGCGCGGATCTACGCCGCGGCCTCGGTCCCCGGGGAACTCCTCGAGGCAGCCCGGCTGGACGGCTCCGGTGAGGTGCGCACCTTCTTCACCGTCTCCAGCCGCCTCATGGCGCCGGCGCTGGTCACGATCTTCCTCTTCCAGTTCGTCACCATCTGGAACAACTTCTTCCTCCCGCTGATCATGCTCCGCGACCAGGCTCTCTTCCCGGTGACACTGGGCCTGTACGCGTGGAACAGCCAGATCAGCCAGATCCCGGAGCTGCGCACGTTTGTGATCATCGGTGCGCTCGTTTCCATCCTGCCCCTCATCATCGCCTTCCTCGGTCTGCAGCGCTTCTGGAGCAGCGGACTCGGTGCCGGAAGCGTCAAGTAACCAAGACCGCAAGAAACTGCCGGAGACACCCGTCGCCGGCACCGTCCATACACAAAGGAAAAACAGAATGCGTATGCATCACGGAAAGACCACCGCCGCCGTCGTCATGGTCTCCGCTCTGGCCCTCGCGGGCTGCGCCGGTGGAGGCGACAGCTCCGGCGCTCCCGAAGCAGCAGCGTGCGAGCCCTCGAGCGAGCCCGTGGAACTGACCTTCACCACGTGGGTTCCAGGCATGGACGAGGTGGTGAAGCTGTGGAACGAGGAGAACCCGGACATCCAGGTCGAGGTTCAGACCGGCCCCAACGGCAACTCCGGCACGTACCAGAACTTCTTCAACCAGCTGCAGGCGGGCAACGCGCCGGACCTCGGCCAGATCGAGTATGACGCCCTCCCGAACTTCCGTGTCCAGGACGGGCTCGAGAACATCGCCGCGTGTGAGGGCGTCGGTAATGCCGGGGACCAGTTCATCGACTGGACCTGGAACCAGGTGACCTTCGGTGAGGAAGACGCCGTCTACGCAATCCCGCAGGACAGCGGACCGATGGCCCTCTTCTACCGCGCGGACCTCTTCGAGCAGGCCGGCATTGAAGTTCCGACCACCTGGGAGGAGTATGCAACCGCCGCCGAGCAGATCCGTGAGGAAGGCGCGTACATCACCAACTTCCCGCGTTCGGATGTGAACTGGTTCGCCGGCCTCGTCTGGCAGGCGGGCGGCGAGTGGTTCAGCAGCGAGGACGACGGCTGGGAGGTCAACCTGACCGGCGAAGAGTCAACGCAGGTGGCCGAGTATTGGCAGGGGCTGCTCGAGGATGACCTCGTGTCCACCCTCCCCTCCTTCTCCGACGAGTGGAACGCGTCCTTCAACGAAGGCGACCAGTGGACTTGGGTCTCCGCAGTCTGGGGTACCTCGACGCTGCAGAGCGGTGCACCGGATACCGCGGGTAAGTGGGCTGTTGCGCCCATGCCGCAGTGGGACGCCGGCCAGAGTGCTGCAGGCAACTGGGGCGGCTCGTCCACCGCAGTCCTGAAGGGATCGGATCACCCGTACGAGGCCTCGCAGTTTGCACTGTGGCTGAACACCGATCCTGAAGCGCTGGCGCTGGCGAACGAGCTCGGCGGACTGTACCCGGCTGCGACGGCGGGAGCGGGCCTCGAAGCCTTCGCTGGTGAGTCCGAATTCTTTGGCGGACAGGCTGTCTATGACGTCTTCGCTGAAGCTTCCAAGAACGTCGACCCGGAATTCACCTGGGGCCCCACCATGACGCAGACCTACACGGACGTCTCTGACGGCTTCGGCGCTGCTATCGGCGGCGAGTCCACCCTCACGGAGGCGCTGCAGCGCGGTGAACAGCAGACCATCGACGCATTGAAGGCGCAGTCCATCCCAGTCATCGAGTAACCGCTTCCCCTTTCCGGGTCAGCCGTTCGCCGGCCTGCTGCACGCCTACCGTTAGTGACGGTCGGCGAGGCAGCAGGCCGGCGTTTTAGCGTCCGCGGTCGTGACGTTGAATAGTCAGCAGACTGCATATTTCCAGCGCACCATCAGGCAGCGCCTGTAGCATTGGAGGATCTTCGGGGAAATGGGGACCCTTTCACGGCTGGGAAGTCGATTCTCGACCTCAGGGATTTTTATGACCATCACTTCGCCCGCGCGCTCCGTCCGTGTTGCCAAACCGAACGACGTCGTTGCCTCCTACGCCACGCTGCTCAAGCAAGTGCGCAAGGAAGGCCTGCTGACCCGCAAGCGCGGCTTCTACATCTCGATCATGGTGCTTCTCGGCCTGGCTCTTGGGGCGGCCTGGACCGGTTTCGCACTGCTCGGTGATACCTGGTTCCAGCTGCTGATCGCTGGTGCACTGGGGGTCGTCATGACGCAGATCGCGTTCCTGGCGCATGAGGCGTCCCACCGCCAGATCTTTGCCTCCCGCGGCGCCAACGACTGGTCCGGTCGCATTCTGGCTGCCGGCGTCGTCGGAATCAGCTACCAGTGGTGGATGAACAAGCACTCCCGTCACCACAATGATCCCAACGTGGTGGGCAAAGATCCGGACATCGAGGTTGACACCATTTCCTTCCTGGAGGAAGACGCCGCCAAGGCCAAGGGGATCCAGGCCTGGATCACCCGCCGTCAGGGTTACCTGTTCTTCCCGCTCCTCACCTTCGAAGGCCTGAACCTTCACGCGCGCTCGATCGCCACCCTGTTCCGCCCTGGCGCAGTGCAGGGCCGCTGGGTTGAGCTTGCGCTCCTCGCGACGCGCTTCGGCCTTTACCTCGGCGTGCTGTTCTGGTTCCTGCCCGTCGGCATGGCGTTCGCGTTCATCGGCGTGCAAATGGCGGTCTTCGGCATCTACATGGGCGCCTCATTCGCGCCGAACCACAAGGGCATGCCGGTCATCCCGAAAGACAGCAAGCTGGACTTCTTCCAGAAGCAGGTCCTCACCTCACGCAACATCCGCGGCGGCAACTTTATCAACAACGCGTTCGGCGGCCTGAACTTCCAGATCGAGCACCACCTCTTCCCCGACATGCCGCGCCCACACCTGCGCAAGGCAGCGGTGATTGTGCGCGAGCACTGCGAACGCCTCAAGGTCCCCTACACCGAGGTTGGTGTGGCGGCGTCCTACGGTGCGGTTGTCTCCTACCTCAACCGGGTGGGACTCGCGGCGCGCGATCCCTTCGATTGCCCCATGGTCAACCGGTACCGCCGGCGCTGATTTCACACCGCCATGACGACGACGGCGACCCTCACCCTTCGGTGAGCGGTCGCCGTCGTTGTTTGTGCTGGAGAAGGTCAGGCGTTCCAGAGTCCGTAGGAGTCCGCCAAGGAGGAGATTTTCTGGGCGCGGGCAAGCCGTGGCAGGTAGGAGCCATCCCCAACGACGGCGCCGGAAGCGTGGGCGTCAAGAAGTTCGTGGGCCCACTGGATCTCGGACTCGCTGGGAGAAAGGCCGTGGTTGATGGTGTCCGCGGCGTCGGGGCGCAGGCAGAGCTTTCCGGTCATGCCCATCGATGCGGTGACCTTGCAGGCCTCCAACAGATCATCGCCGAGGGCGCCAACCGTCGGTCCGTCGATCGGGCCGGGGAGTTGACCCACGCGGGAGGCGACCACCAGCTTGGCGCGGGCGTAGGCCAGGGCCATCGGGTCATCCGAGGCGCCGGTGTCACGGCGGAAATCACCCACTCCGAAGGCCAGTCGGAAGGTGCCGGGAGCGCTGGCAATGGCCGTAGCATTCTCGATGCCCAGCGCCGATTCCACCAACGCGAGCACCGGAGTGCCTGCCTGGAGCCGCATAGCAGTGTGCGTGACCTGTTCCGGCTTCTCCGTCATGGCAAGCATGACGCCGCGCAAACCAGGCGCCTTGGACAGCGCCGCAAGGTCATCGGCCCAGTAATCGGTTTCAATACCGTTGACCCGAACCCAGGCCGTCATGCCGGTAGAGAGGGCCTCAACCACCCGCTCACGCGCCTCCGGCTTGGACTCCGCGGGCACGGCGTCCTCAATATCGAAGACCACCGAATCGGCCTCGGAGGCGAGCGCCGGCGCGAAGTTTTGTTCCGATGCCGCCGAGGCGAGCAGCCAGGAACGGGACAGCTTGGCGGGAAGCGCAGCAGCGCGGCTATTACGAAGGGGGGCCATACCTAGAACCTTACGCAACCGGCGTCGTCGTAATCCACCGTCCGGCCGGATGGAATGGTGAACACTACGACCAAAAGAGTCTTTTGACCGCTACACCTGCGGAAACTAAGCTTTTCACAATACAGTAATGAAATATCACCAGACGAAAGAGTAGCGCATGAGTAATCAGCTTATGGTCGGAGATCCGGCCCCCTCGTTCACCCTTCCTGACGCTGACGGGCAGTCGGTCAGCCTCGCCGAGTTCCGCGACCGCAGCGTTGTCGTGTACTTCTACCCCAAGGCGGAGACACCGGGCTGCACCACCGAGGCCTGCGATTTCCGGGACAACCTCGCGTCGCTGCAGGGCGCGGGCTTCAGCGTCGTGGGCATCTCGCCGGATGGCCCGGAGGAGCTCGCCTCGTTCACCAGCAACCATGGGCTCGCGTTTCCCCTGCTCTCGGACGTGGACCATGAAGTCGCCAAGGCCTGGGGCGCATACGGCGAGAAGCAGTTCAAGGGTGAGACCGTCGTCGGCATCATCAGGTCCACTGTTGTTGTGGGTCCGGACGGCACAGTGCAGCACGCGGAGTACGGCGTTGACGCGAAGGGCCATGTGGCGCGTCTGCGGGAGCAGCTGAACGTCGCCTGACTCCGTGTAGTCCAGCACGGCAAGAGGTAGTCCAGCAATGCAAAAGGCCCTCCCGCGGCGAAAGGGGGAGGGCCTTCTGCGTTCCCGGACGGACGTGCTAGCACCCTTCCGGAGTCTGTCGCATCGAGGAGGCGCTAACTACCTGCGCTCGCACGAGAGGTGGTTCTGCGCGCCCACTCGATGCATGTCCTGTGTCGGATCAGGCCGCTCCTCGGCGGAGCAGCCGACCCGTCGGCTTCTCGAGATCCAGTGCCTCACCGCGGAGGTAGGTAGTGCGGACGATCCCGGACAAGGCCTTGCCCGCGTAGGGCGAGATGGGGTTCTTGTGATGGAGTTTGTTCACGTCCACCACGAAGGTGTCATCCGCTGCGAAAACGGAGAAGTCCGCGTCGTAGCCCAGCGCGAGCTGACCCTTGCGCTGCAGGCGGGCCAGCTTGGCCGGACGGGCCGACATCCACTCCACAACCCGCTCAAGCGGAATGCCCCGCTTCCGCGCCTCCGACCAGATCAGCGAGAGACCCAGCTGCAGCGATGAAACGCCGCCCCAAGCTACGCCGAAGTCGCCGTTCTCGAGATCCTTGAGGTCCAGGGTGGACGGCGAATGGTCGGACACGATGCAGTCGATCGTCCCGTCAATGAGCCCCTGCCACAGCAGCTCCCGGTTGGACGCTTCACGGATCGGCGGGCAGCACTTGAATGCCGTGGCCCCGTTCGGAATCTCCTCCGACAATAGCGTCAGGTAGTGGGGGCACGTCTCAACCGTGAGGTGCACGCCGTCGCGCTTGGCCGTTGCAATCATGGGCAGCGCGTCCGACGACGACAGGTGCAGGATGTGCGCACGAGCACCCGTCCAGCGGGCACGTTCGATGACCTCGGCGATAGCCACGTTCTCGGCACCGCGTGGGCGGGAGGCGAGGAACTTCGAGTACTGGTCCCCCTCCGCGGACGGTGCACGGTCAATGGAGCGGGAGTCTTCGGCGTGAACGATCATGAGGGAGTCGAAGGTCTTCAACTCCGCCATGTCCGTTTCCATCTCATCGGCCTCGAGATGTGGAAACTCGTCCACACCGGAGTGGAGCAGGAAGCACTTGAACCCGAAGACGCCCTCGTCATGGAGTGGACGGAGGTCCGCCGTGTTGCCGGGAATGGCGCCGCCCCAGAAGCCCACGTCGACGAAGGACTGGGTTTCCGCCACGGCCCGCTTCTGCTCGAGCGCGTCCACGGTGACCGTGGGCGGGATGCTGTTCAACGGCATGTCGATGATGGTGGTCACGCCGCCCGCCGCAGCAGCCTTCGTGGCGGACGCAAAGCCCTCCCACTCTGTCCGGCCGGGTTCGTTCACGTGCACGTGCGAGTCAACCAGACCGGGGATCAGCGTCTCATCGGGAGCGAGTTCCACCACCGTGGCGCCGTCGAGACCGTTGCCCAGTGGCTCCATTGCCACAATAACGCCGTCCCGAACGCCGATTTCCCGCGGCGCGATCCCCGCTGTGGTCAGGATCCGCTCACCGCGGATAACGAGGTCGTATGTTTCGCTGCTCATGGCTTTCCTCCGTTTCCGGCCCCCACGCCAATGGAGGCGGCAATATTTTGCCCTACCTGCTCAAGCAATACCCCGGCGTTGGCGATGCATGTGCCGACGTCGGGCTCCAGGTCGGTTAGCGCGTACACGCTCTTGAACCCTGCCGCTGTGACCTGTTCATGAGTCAACGTTGTGCGCCCGCACACGGCAATCACCGGGATATCCCCGGCCGCCATGGCCACTCCCAGCGGGGTCTTCCCGCCGAGGCTTTGCTCATCCAGGCTCCCCTCGCCGGTGATCACCAGATCCGCACCGTCCAGCTTTTCAGCGAGTCCGGTGAGCTCCAGTACGACGTCGATACCCGGTCTGCGCTCGGCGTTCAGTACAGCGAGGGCTGCGTAACCGACACCACCTGCGGCGCCGGCACCGGGCGCCGCAGCCAGTGCGGCGGCACGCGGACCCAGTTCCTTCTCCAGCACCTCAACGAAGCGGGCCAGGGCACCGCCCAGGTGAGCGACGTCGTCGGGCGTTGCTCCCTTTTGGGGGCCGAATACGGCTGCAGCACCGTTGGGGCCCAGGAGGGGATTGTCGACGTCGGACGCCAGGGTGAACACCACAGTGGCGAGCCGCGGATCCAGGTTGGACACATCAATCCAGGCCAGGTCAGCTGATTCGAGGGCTGTCACCAACCGGTGGCAGCCCTCGCTTCGTTTAACCCTGAGAACAGGCAGTTTCACCGTCCGTGCGCCAAACCACCTTAGTTGGCCGTTGTTCTACTGCGGGTAGACA